>NZ_JRJY01000082.1:46108-67843 GCF_000801015.1 Aeromonas sp. ZOR0001
GCACGTTTGGGCTTGGCAGCCGGAGTCGGCTCGTCCTCTTCATCATCAAACTGTGGGTCGAACTCGAAGGTATCGTCGTCGAGTTCCGGCAGCCACTCTTCGGCGGCAGCCTTCTGATTCTTGGCCTTGGGCTTGCGAGTCCAGCTGGTGTGCGGCTCATCTTCCTCATCATCAAACGCGATGGCCCCTACCCCGCCTTCCAGCAAGGGATCCGGCCCCTCGTTGCGGGGTTGACGCCAGCCACCGGTCAGCCAGCGGCCGAGGGTGGTCGGGAAGTGGTAAACAGCGCTGACCGAACCGGTACAGGCCGCGCCGATCTGCTCGACGATGGTGAGCCAGGACCAGCCGGTAAACAGGGTGATGCCGGTTGCCACGAAGCAGAGCAGCATCAGGTTGGCCCCGACGCCGCCAAACAGCGGCACCACTGCAGAAGCGATCACATCCCCCACCAGACCACCGGCGGAGAAGTTTTGCATATCGTTGAAGTTCATGCTGGCAATGGCCGACATGCCGAGCACGGTCAGGATAAAGCCGATGATCCGCACCCCCAGGGTGAGGTAATCCACATCGAGCAGACGGCTCGGGCGCCAGAACAGACTCCAGCCCAGCAGCACCACCAGCGGCGGCACCAGATAGGAGAAGGCTCCAAAGGTAAACATGGTGATGTCGGCGAGCCAGGCACCGGCACTACCGGCGAGGTTCTTCACCTCTCCTTGCCAGGAGGTCTGGGACCAGCCGGGATCAGCGGGATGATAGGACAACAGGGCAAGCAGAAGATAAGCAGCCATCAGGGTGATGGCGATCAAGACGGCTTCGAAGATCCGTTGTGTACCTGATAAAGGAGTAAACAGCTTTTTATCGGCCAAACTCCGGCTCCTTTCTGAAAACATGTAATGCAGGAAATAAGGGGGCCTAGTATCCCCGAAAAGCCCATCGATTGTCAGCCAGAGCCTGATGGGACGGGGCCATATTTGCAATTATCTTTACAAGAAGAAACGAGCGGACCGGCCGCTCGTTTCTGACTGTCATGGTGTCTCATATGGAAAAGACACCACGGCATAACCTGCTTTATCGGGTGCTGATCACCAGACGACTGCTCTGCTTGACCTCTTCCATCACCACGTAAGTGCGAGTGTCATTGACACCGGGCAGACGCAGCAGGGTTTCCCCCAACAGACGGCGGTAAGCCGACATGTCGCTGACTCGGGTCTTGAGCAGATAGTCGAAGTCACCGGAAACCAGATGACACTCCTGGATCTCTTCGAGCACCTGAACAGCCTTGTTGAACTGTTCAAACACATCAGGCGCCCCGCGATTGAGGGTTATCTCTACAAACACCAGCAGAGATGCGTCCAGATAATGAGGGTTCAGAATAGCGGCATATCCTTCGATATAACCTTGTCGCTCGAGGCGACGAACCCGTTCCAGACACGGTGTAGGACTCAGGCCAACTCGCTTGGACAACTCAACATTCGAAATCCTGCCATCCTTTTGCAGTTCATTAAGAATGTTGCGGTCAATCCTGTCCAAATCCTTTAGCCGACTCTTAGCTTCCATCATTTTATTCCATCCTTTGGCTATTTTTTGGTAAGAATCACCAGTCATTTTATAATTATGGTCACAAATCCTGTCAATACCTGAATATACTAGGCGCAAATGTTGGTTAACATTTTGGCAACATGAAACACCAATCTATAGACGAGGGATAGCATGATTATCGGTGTACCTAAAGAGATAAAAAACCATGAATACCGCGTAGGCATGGTTCCGGCCAGTGTACGTGAACTGACAGCACGAAACCATACTGTTTTCGTCCAAAGCGGTGCCGGAAACGGCATTGGCTTCAGCGATGCAGATTATATCGCTGTTGGAGCCGAAATTTTGGCCTCTGCTGCAGAGGTTTTCGCCAAAGCCGAGATGATCGTCAAGGTCAAGGAACCTCAGCCTGTCGAATGTGCCATGCTGCGTCCGGGTCAAACCCTGTTCACCTATCTGCATCTGGCGCCAGACTTGCCCCAGACCGAAGCCCTGCTGAAAAGCGGCGCCATCTGTATCGCCTATGAAACCGTCACCGACGGCCGTGGCGGCCTGCCCCTGCTGGCCCCCATGTCAGAAGTTGCCGGACGCATGTCTATTCAGGCGGGTGCCCAAGCGCTGGAAAAATCGCGCGGTGGTAGCGGTGTGCTGCTCGGCGGCGTACCCGGTGTCGAACCGGCCAAGGTGGTGATCATCGGTGGCGGCGTGGTCGGCTCCAATGCGGCCCGCATGGCCATTGGCCTGCGCGCGGATGTCACCATCCTCGATAACAACGTCGATACCCTGCGCCGTCTCGATAACGAGTTCCAGGGAGCGGCCAAGGTGGTCTACTCCAACAGCGAGACGCTGGAGCGCCATCTGCTGGCGGCCGATCTGGTCATCGGCGGCGTGCTGGTGCCGGGTGCCACTGCGCCAAAACTTGTCAGCCGTGACCACATTGCGCGCATGAAGCCGGGTTCTGCCATCGTCGATGTGGCCATCGATCAGGGCGGCTGTGTGGAAACCTCCCACGCCACCACCCACCAGGATCCGACCTATATCGTCGATGAGGTGGTGCACTACTGTGTCGCCAACATGCCAGGGGCGGTGGCCCGCACCTCGACCGTGGCGCTCAACAATGCCACCCTCCCCTTTATCATCAAGCTGGCACAGCAAGGGTATCGTCAGGCACTGCTGAACGATCCCAACCTGCTGCACGGGCTCAACGTGATGGAGGGCAAGCTCACCTGCAAGGAAGTGGCCGTGGCACATGGCCTTGCCTACACGGATCCCCTAACCCTGCTGAACTGATCTGCGCTGGCCTGCGCCAGTTGGAGATGAGTGAAAATCCGCCCGCGATGGGCGGTTTTTTTATTCCTTTATTTTGCATGTCACCCCTTGTGAACACGATTAGTGCAATCGACTCACCAGCCTTTGACCCCGGATCACGAATTACCTACAATCGCGCAAACTCATCACATCCCGGAAATGACATCATGAGCCAAGTCACTCACAGCAAATTGCTGATCTTAGGGTCAGGCCCGGCCGGTTACACCGCGGCCGTCTATGCCGCCCGCGCCAACCTCAATCCCCTGCTCATCACCGGCATGCAGCAAGGGGGTCAGCTGACCACCACCACCGAAGTGGAAAACTGGCCAGGTGATCCGGAAGGCCTGACCGGCCCGGCCCTGATGGAGCGCATGAAAGAGCATGCTGAGAAGTTCGATACCCGCATCCTGTTTGATCACATCAACAGTGTCGAACTGACTCAGCGCCCGTTCCGCCTCAAGGGCGACAACGGCGAATACACCTGCGATGCCCTGATCATCGCGACCGGCGCCTCCGCCAAGTATCTGGGTTTGCCCTCCGAAGAAGCCTTCAAGGGGCGCGGCGTCTCTGCCTGTGCCACCTGTGACGGTTTCTTCTACCGCAATCAGGAAGTGGCGGTGATCGGCGGCGGCAACACCGCAGTTGAAGAAGCCTTGTATCTGGCCAACATCGCCAAGAAGGTGCACCTGATCCACCGCCGCGACGAATTCCGTGCCGAGAAGATCCTGATCAAGCGTCTGCACGACAAGGTCGCGAGCGGCAACATCGTGCTGCACACCCACCAGACCCTGGACGAAGTGCTGGGTGATCAGATGGGAGTCACCGGTGTGCGCCTGCGCAACACTCAGGACAACAGCACCAGCGAGCTGCCGCTGATGGGCGTCTTCATCGCCATCGGCCACCAGCCCAATACCCAGATCTTCGATGGCCAGCTGGAGATGCAAAACGGCTATCTGAAGGTACGTGGCGGCCTCGACGGTTTTGCCACCCAGACCAGCATTGAAGGTGTCTTCGCTGCCGGCGACGTGGCCGACCACAACTACCGTCAGGCGATCACCTCTGCCGGTACCGGCTGCATGGCAGCCCTCGATGCCGAACGCTACCTTGACGCGCAATAAACAAGCGCAGTTGTGATATAAGGCATACCAGTCGGTATGCCTTTTTTATTTAAAGGAGTCTAATGAAACAGAAGATATTGATTGTCGAAGATAGCCTGACCATCCGCCGTATGCTGACTCAGGCCATTGCCCAGCAGACAGGCCTCGAGATTGACGCCTTCGATACCCTCGAAGGCGCTCGTCACTGTCGGGGCGAGGAGTATGTGGTCGCGCTGGTGGACCTGACCTTGCCGGATGCGCCCCGTGGCGAAGCGGTCAACGAACTGCTGGCTCGAGGTTTGCCGGTGGTGATCCTCACTGCCGACATCAGCGAGGATAAACGTGCAGCCTGGCTGGAAACCGGCGTGCTGGACTATGTGATGAAGGATTCGCGCCACTCGCTGCAATATGCCGTTAGTCTGGTGCACCGCCTCTATCTCAACCAGTCGATCGAAGTGCTGGTGGTCGACGACTCACGCACCTCCCGTCACCGCACCATGGCCCAGTTGCGCAAGCAGTTGTTGCAGGTGCATGAGGCCAGTCATGCCCGTGAAGCGATGGCGATGCTGGAGCAACATCCGGACATCCGGCTGGCACTGGTCGACTACTATATGCCGGATATCGATGGCATCAGTCTGGTGCGGATGCTGAGAGAGCGTTACAGCAAGCAGCAGCTCGCGATTATCGGGATCTCGGTCTCGGACAAGCGCGGTCTCTCTGCTCGCTACCTCAAGCAGGGCGCCAACGACTTTCTCAACCAGCCGTTCGAGCCGGAAGAGCTGCAGTGTCGGGTCAGCCACAATCTGGAGGCGCTCGAGCAGTTCAACAGCATTCAGGAGTCAGCCAATCGTGATTACCTGACCGGTCTCTACAACCGGCGCTACTGGTTCAACGAAGGGCAAAAATGGTTTGAAGAGCATCAGCGCCAACAGACGCCTCTTGCACTCTGTGTGCTCGATGTGGATCACTTCAAGCAGGTCAACGATCACTGGGGCCATGCCATCGGCGATCAACTGCTCTGCCATCTGACCCGGCTACTGACCCAGTTCTTCCCCGATGCCATGATCGCCCGGTTTGGCGGAGAGGAGTTTGCCATGATGGTGCCTCACTGTACCGTCCCCGTGTTGATCAAGCGTCTTGAAGGGCTGCGTCAGCAGCTGCGCCAGCAACCCTTGTCACCGGAAACCCCGCTCTTTGTTCGCGCCAGTTACGGCGTGATCAGCGTCGGGCGGATATCCATGGACGAGGCGCTGAGCGTAGCGGATCGGCTGCTCTATCAGGCAAAGAACACCGGTCGCGACAAGATAGTCTCTCAAGAGATAACTATCTGAATCCTCAGGGCATCAGTCCCGTGTATTACCGCCCGACAGACTTTCCGACAGGAGAGTCTGCGGGTTCCTTTCCTGCCACAGTCTTCCCATCACCATGACTATCGAAAGTCAGTAAGTCTTGTCGACCCGCACCCCATCATCGAAGTAGAGAATGCGCACCTTGTCCCCATTGGCAAAGACCATGGTGGGATCATAATCCTGGATCACGTTGATAAGGGCATTTTGCTCGTTGCGGATCAGCAGCTCCACCAACTTGTTTTCCACCACGGTTCCCCCGGACTGGTATTGCTGCGCAGCTGCAGCACCTGCGAGCGCGCCGACGGCGGTGGCGATTTCACGGCCATGACCGCCGCCAAACTGGTTGCCAAGCAGACCGCCCAACACGGCACCACCCAGCGTCTTCCAGCCAGAGTGCTCGGACTCCAGGATCTGGCGCTGGGTAATATTGCGCACCGTTTCGACCTGACCAAACACCACCTGATTGACCGGCCGCGCGGTATTGCGCTGGTAGACCTCCGCCCCGGCGGGCGCCGTGACAAAGCAGAGCAAGCTGGATACTATCAGGATAATGGCCTTCATCTATGAACCTCGTTGCCTTATGTCTCGCTATCTTACCCAACTGGATGATGAGCTTTGCTGGTTTCCCGACCCCAGCCATGCGCTGGAAGAGCCCAACGGCTTGCTGGCGATCGGCGGGGATCTCTCCCCGGCCAGATTGCTGGCAGCTTACCACAAGGGGATCTTCCCGTGGAATGAACCCCACCAGCCGACCCTGTGGTGGTCACCGGATCCCCGCGGAGTGATCCGCCCAGACCAACTCCATGTGGGACGGACACTGCAGAAGATTATCCGACGTACCCCATTCGATATTTCTGTCAATCGCGCCTTTAATGAAGTCATTACCGCCTGCGCCGCCCCTCGTCGCACTGCCGATGGCACCTGGATCAGCCAACCCATGATCGAGGCCTACCAGCAGTTGCACCGGCTGGGTCATGCCCACTCTATCGAGATCTGGCAGGAGGGAGAGCTGCAAGCGGGGCTGTATGGCCTATCTATCGGCCGACTGTTTTGCGGTGAATCCATGTTCAGCCGGATTGATAACGGCGCCAAACTTGCCATGGTGGCACTCTGTCGCCACTTCGCCCGCCATCGCGGCGCTCTCATCGATTGCCAGATGCAGAACCCGTTTCTGGCGACCCTGGGTATCGAGGAGTGGCCAAGGGCCCGTTTTCTGGCCGAGCTGGCGCGCCTTGGCCATCAACCACTGTTGGCTTCCTGCTGGCAAGAGGGGGAGATCAGCTTATGACTGAAGAAGTGATCCTCAAAGTAGGGCTGACTCCCAAGCATCCCTGCAGTTATCTGGACCATGAACAGGAGCAGTTGCTGGTGCTCATGGATCACAATCTGCTCAACGCCAACGGCTACGAGCGATTGTTGACTGCCGGTTTTCGCCGCAGTGGCAACGACATCTATCGTCCCCACTGCCCGGCGTGCCATGCCTGCCAATCCCTTCGTATTCACAGTGAACACTTTCGTCCCAGCCGTGGCCAGAAACGGATCCGCCAGCTCAACAGGGATATCGAGATCGTCCTGAGCTATGATGACAAACCCGAGTATTACCTGCTCTACGAACGTTATATCCGCGAGCGACATCACGATGGCAGCATGTATCCCCCCAACCGCAGCCAGTATCGCGGGTTTCTCCATTGTGACTGGATGCCGCCGCTCTACCTGGAGATGCGCAAAGAGGGCCGCCTGATCGGTGTCGCCACCACAGACCTGCTACCCCACTCCTTGAGCGCCATGTACACCTTCTTCGATCCGGATTATGCCGATCGCTCCCTGGGCACTTTTGCCATCCTCTGCCAGCTCGATCTGGCCAGGCAAACCGGGCGAAGCTGGCTCTATCTTGGCTATCTGGTAGAGGCGTGTCGCAAGATGAATTACAAACGCAATTACCTCCCTCATGAGCTGTTAATTCAGGGGGAATGGAAAAATATCGACACCAAGCCCGAGTAAACTTTACACATAGCCTTAAATCCGGCATGATCCAGCGGTTTTTTGTTGTGGCTTATCAAGAGGATTCAATGGCTAAAGAAGACAGTATTGAGATGCAGGGCACTATTCTCGAAACCCTGCCCAATACCATGTTCCGTGTGGAACTGGAGAATGGTCACGTGGTTATCGCTCATATTTCAGGCAAGATGCGCAAAAACTACATTCGTATCCTGACTGGAGACAAAGTAACGGTAGCACTGACTCCCTACGATCTCTCCAAGGGACGTATTGTTTTCCGCTCTCGCTAAGCCAGGAATTCAGCAAAAAACCCCAACCTTTCGGTTGGGGTTTTTTGTCGTTTTCTGATCACTGACGCTTAGTGGGAAACAGCTTCAACATTGACCTGAAAATCAAAGCTGAGGCTGTCATTTACCAACTCAACCTTCACAATTCCCCCGTCAACCAGTGAGCCGAACAAGATCTCGTTGGCCAGGGGTTTCTTGAGGTGTTCCTGGATAACCCGACCCATCGGTCTGGCCCCCATGGCTCTGTCATACCCCTTCTCCGCCAACCAGTGGCGGGCACGCTCGGACACCTCGAGAGAAACTCCCTTCGCATCCAGTTGAACCTGCAATTCGACAATGAACTTGTCGACCACCTGATGGATCACCGTCATATCCAGATGGTTGAACCAGATGGTGTGATCAAGCCGGTTGCGAAACTCCGGACTGAAGGTCTTGTTGATCACCGCCATGGCATCGTGGCTCAAATCCTGTTGCTGGAAGCCAATCGATTTACGCTGGGTCTCCTGCACACCAGCGTTGGTAGTCATGACCAAAATCACGTTACGGAAATCCGCCTTGCGCCCGTTGTTGTCGGTCAGGGTGCCGTTGTCCATCACCTGCAACAGCAGATTGAATACGTCCGGGTGAGCTTTCTCAATTTCGTCAAGCAACACAACGGAATGAGGATGCTTGATCACCGCATCAGTCAGCAGACCCCCCTGCTCAAAACCGACATAGCCGGGAGGCGCACCAATCAGGCGAGATACGGTATGGCGTTCCATGTACTCGGACATATCAAAGCGCAGCATCTCGACACCCAATGCCTTGCCCAACTGCTGGGTCACCTCTGTTTTACCAACACCAGTAGGACCGGCAAACAGGAAGCAACCAACCGGGCGACGCTCGTTACCCAAACCTGAACGAGAGAGGCGAATCGCATCGGTCAGCACCTCGATGGCTTTATCCTGACCAAAGACCACCATCTTCAGATTGCGTTCCAAGTTCTTCAGTACTTCTTTATCTGAAGAGGAGACTGATTTTTCCGGAATGCGAGCGATCTTGGCCACAATGGACTCAATTTCCTGCACATTGATCACTTTCTTGCGCTTGCTCGCCGGCAGCAACCGCTGACCGGCACCCGCCTCGTCGATCACATCGATCGCCTTGTCGGGTAGGTGACGATCATTGATGTACTTGGCAGAGAGCTCGGCAGCTGCACGGATCGCCTTGGCGGTATAGCGTACGCCGTGGTGAGCTTCATAGCGACTCTTGAGCCCCATCAGGATGCGAGTGGTGTCATCGATAGTCGGCTCGACAATATCGATCTTCTGGAAGCGACGGGCCAACGCACGGTCTTTCTCGAAGATCTGGGCGTACTCCTGATAAGTGGTGGATCCCACGCAGCGGAGCAAACCATTGGAGAGCAGCGGCTTGATTAGGTTGGCTGCATCCAGCTGACCACCGGATGCCGCACCGGCACCGATGATGGTATGGATCTCGTCGATAAAGAGGATGGCCCCTTCCTGACGCTCAATCTGCTTGAGCAGTACCTTGAGGCGCTTCTCGAAATCACCACGGTATTTGGTACCCGCCAGCAGAGAACCCATATCCAGCGAATAGATGGTACTGCCCGCAATCACCTCGGGGACATCCCCCTTGACGATTCGATAGGCCAGACCTTCGGCAATGGCGGTTTTACCCACGCCTGCTTCACCCACCAGCAGCGGGTTGTTCTTGCGACGGCGGCAGAGCACCTGAATGGTACGATTGAGCTCCTGATCACGGCCAATCAGCGGATCGATGCGCCCTTCCAGCACCAGCTGGTTCAGGTTGGTGGCAAAGCTCTCTATCTGGGCGGCCGAAACATCATCATCAGACTCGGGATTGTTATTGCTGCCGAGATCCGGCTTGCTGTCCTTGCGAACCCCGTGGGAGAGGAAATTGACGACGTCGAGACGGCTGATCTCGGCTTTTTTCAGGAAATAGGCAGCTTGTGACTCCTGCTCACTGAAGATAGCGACCAGCACGTTGGCGCCGCTGACTTCGGTATTGCCGGAGGATTGCACATGGAAGACGGCACGCTGCAACACACGCTGGAAGCCCAGTGTCGGCTGGGTTTCACGATCTTCATCATCGCGCGGTATGAGCGGAGTAGTTTGGGTGATGAATGCGCGGATCTCCTTGCGCATCTGCTCGACATCGGCACCACAGGAGCTCAGCGCCTCATGGGCTGAACTGTTATCCAGAAGGGCTAACAACAGGTGCTCGACGGTCATGAATTCGTGGCGCTCGTCACGGGCCAGTTTGAAAGCCTCGTTCAGCGTCTTTTCTAGATCTTTATTCAACATAGGCACCTCCCCTAGTACAGCTACAATGTGGTGTCACACTCGCCATCACGTCATCAGATTCAAGCCTTTTCCATAGTACAGAGCAGTGGATGTTCGTTGTTACGTGCATAGGTGTTGACCTGGACAACCTTGGTTTCGGCGATCTCTGCGGTAAACATGCCGCAGACCCCCTTACCACTATAATGCACACTCAGCATGACCTGAGTCGCCTTGTCCAAATCCATACCAAAGAACTTTTGCAGCACCTCCACCACAAACTCCATGGGCGTGTAGTCATCGTTGTTCAACACAACCTTATACATGGGTGGCGGCTGCAGCTTTGTTTTCTCTGCTTCTGCAATCTCTTCATTAGCAAAGAGTTCTTTCTGCTTGCTCATAATCGCGCTTTGGTACCTCTAGATTACTACCGTCTAACACAAGGTTGTCAATAGACTTGTTAACCAGATCACATCAGCTGTTAACAACTTCTTGACTCGCTCAAAAGTTAGACTAGATTGGTTACTTGCTAATCTGTGCCCGTCTGCTATGGGCTCATGTCCCTAGTTATAAAGGGCTGGCGCAGGTTACTCAACGACTTCTGGGTAATCAATAAAAGGATGTAGAAGTATGGCAACCGGTACAGTTAAGTGGTTTAACAACGCAAAAGGATTTGGGTTTATCTGTCCGGAAGGGGGCGGTGAGGATATCTTCGCTCACTACTCCACGATTCAAATGGAGGGCTACAAGACCCTGAAAGCGGGTCAGGCTGTCAATTTTGAACTGCAACAGGGGCCGAAAGGAAATCACGCCTCTGTCATTGTGCCAAACGAAGCACAAAATATGTAAATAACACCCGTTGGATAAATAAAAAACCGGTTCCTCTCTGAGCAACCGGTTTTTTATTGTCAGATTTCTGGCGAATCCTGCCTCCTCATGGGATCACAGGGTTATCGCCAGCCATGATCAGTCGTGATATTCACTGCAGGCGATCAGGGTATTTTCCATCAGGCTGGCGACCGTCATCGGGCCCACGCCACCGGGTACCGGAGTAATGAAGGAGGCATGGCTGCGCGCCGTCTCAAACTCTACATCCCCGACCAGCGAGCCATCAGCCAGGCGATTGATGCCCACATCGATTACCAGTGCCCCCGGTTTGATCCACTCGCCAGGAATGAAGTTGGGCTTGCCGACTGCGACAACCAGCAGATCGGCACGGCGTACCTGATCTTCCAGATCCCGGGTAAAGCGGTGACAGGTCGTAGTTGTGCAGCCCGCCAGTAGCAATTCGAGAGTCATGGGACGCCCCACTATGTTGGACGCTCCCACCACGACAGCATGCAGACCGTGCGTCTTCACGCCGGTGGTCTCGATCAGCGTCATGATCCCTTTCGGAGTGCAGGGGCGCAGCGCCGGAATACGTTGGGCCAAACGACCGACGTTATACGGGTGAAATCCATCTACATCCTTGTCAGGCTGGATCCGCTCCAGCACCTGAGTGGTATCAAAGTGATCCGGCAACGGCAGCTGAACCAGAATGCCATCAACGTGGCTATCCGCATTCAGCTGGTCAATCAGCGCCAGCAGCTCTTCCTGACTGGCGGTGGCACTCAGGTCATAGGAGCGGGAGAGAAAACCCACCTCCTCGCACGCCCGACGTTTGCTGCCGACATAGACCTGAGAGGCGGGATCCACCCCCACCAGAATGACTGCCAGCCCTGGAGCCCGTTTCCCTGCCGCCAACCGCTGTTGGACTTGCGCCGCGACCTGGCTGCGAATCGTTTGCGCAACCTGTTTTCCATCTATGATTTTGGCAGACATCGTTCTCCACTCACCATGTGTTCAACTGCCGCGCATTGTCGCATTTTTTTAGCCGGGATGTTAGCGGCAGACGCACGCCAGACCTGTAGCGGGCAATAAGTAGGCACTTGAATTTACTGGGGGAAAAAGTCGTTGACGCTGGCCCTTACGCTTGGCTATGATGCCCGCCCGTTGCCCAGTACGACTCTTGTCGATATGCTGGTCAGGGATTTTCGGTGATTAGCGCAGCCCGGTAGCGCATCTGGTTTGGGACCAGAGGGTCAAAGGTTCGAATCCTTTATCACCGACCATGTTCATCGACTCGTCCCTAAGACGTGTTGATACAAAGCGCCCTTAGCTCAGTTGGATAGAGCAACGGCCTTCTAAGCCGTGGGTCGCAGGTTCGAATCCTGCAGGGCGCGCCATTGATGTTCCCCAATCCTTCTGGATTGGCGAGCGTTGATGAAAATTTCAGTGGTGGCTGTAGCTCAGTTGGTAGAGTCCCGGATTGTGATTCCGGTTGTCGTGGGTTCGAGCCCCATCAGCCACCCCATTATTCTGTCGATAATCGCCGCAAGGAGATGTCCATCGACTGGTGCAGTGACCTTCTGGTCTACACCACAAAAAAACCGGCTTTGGCCGGTTTTTTTGTTTTTACGCCCGACAGCGCCTTGCCTTGTCTGCAAGGCCATCCTCCAGATCGATAAACGCGGCTCCGCCCATTTGTCACTATGCGCACCTCCCCATCGATACACACAGCCACACTCCCCCACACATCAGCCTGCCTGGTTCTTTTTCTGTATTTCCCAGGCGCCATTGATATGCTGATCACTCTTCTTCTCTCCTGCTTTCCGTTGGAGCTTTTCTATGCAACGCATTCTTTTTGTCGAAGATGATCCCGAGATTGGCCAGCTCATCAGCAGTTGGCTCGGTCGCCACGATATGGACGTGATCCTCGAGCCCAGAGGGGATATGGCGCTGGCCCGGGTCGAGGCCGAACAGCCCGATCTGGTGCTGCTCGATATCATGTTGCCGGGGCAGGATGGCTTGTCCCTCTGTCGGGATCTGCGGCCGCGCTTCGACGGCCCCATCGTAATGCTCACCTCGCTGGATAGCGACATGAACCAGATCCTTAGTCTGGAGCTGGGCGCCAACGACTACATCCTTAAAACCACCCCGCCCCCCGTGCTACTGGCCAGACTGAGGGTGCAGTTTCGCCAGCACCAGCAAGCATCAACCCAACCGGCAGCCACCAGCAGCGTTCCCCAGCAGCTGCAATTTGGTCGGCTGCGGGTGGATGGCCCAGGGCGAGATGTGCGCCTCGATGGCGAGAGCATTGCTCTCTCGACCGCCGACTTTGATATGCTGTGGGAACTCGCTTGTCACGCGGGCCAAATCTTGAGTCGGGAAGCCCTCTTTCGCAGCTTGCGCGGCCGAGAGTACGACGGTCAGGATCGCAGCATGGATGTGGCCATCTCCCGCCTGCGCCGAAAACTGGGTGATAACCCTGAAAACCCGACCCGGATCAAGACAGTGCGTCAGAAAGGCTACCTCTTCGTCCCCCACGCCTGGGAATAACCCTCTTTCGGGAGCACCGCCATGCGCCGTCTCTTTATCCAGTTCTATCTGTTACTGATAGGCTGCTTCACCCTCGCCATCCTGCTGGTGGGTGTGGTCTATCAGGTGACCGCCGAACGGGCGGGTGATCGCTATCTCGAACGCATGATGCAGGGATCCCTTGGCCTGTTGACCGGCGAGTTGGCAAGAACCCCGCCCGAGCGCTGGCCCGCTCGGCTGGCCGAGCAGAGCAGTCAGTTTACCCTCCCCCTCAAGATCGGCGAGCTGGTGCGCCAGCCGCTGGCCAGCGAGGATCAGGCCTTTCTGGCTGCCGGCAACATTGTCATCGTCGAGGAGGATGACACCTTCCTGCAGCGCATCCCCGATACCGACCGGGTGCTGATTGTCGGCCCTGTACCCTACCTCTCCTACCTGCACGAGCTGCACTGGGTCGATGTGGGGCTGCTGCTGGTGATCGGCCTCTCTCTCGGCCTGCCCATCCTTCTGTGGCTACGTCCCCACTGGCGCGGCTTGCAGCAGTTGGAGCAAACCGCACGTCGCGTAGGCGATGGGGATCTCTCCTGCCGAACCAATCTGCCACCGGGCAGCAGTCTGGCCCGGGTGGGACGCACCTTCGATCAAATGGCGACCCAATTGCAGGCCATGATTGCCAGCCGCAAGCAACTGACCGATGCCATCGCCCACGAGTTGCGCACCCCGCTGGTCCGGTTGCGCTATCGGCTTGCCATGCTCGATCCTGCCCCTGCCGAGCAGGAGCAGCAGGCGCTGGAGCGAGATCTGGGAGCGCTGGACGCTCTGATCGAAGAGATGCTCACCTACGCCAGGCTGGATAGACCCGAGTTGCCGTTGCAACGGGACGAGCTTGAACTCAGCCACTGGGCACAAGCGCATCTCGGCGACTGGCAAGCGCTGGCACCCGAGAAGAGGCTCACCCTCGATCTGCCGCCACGCCACATGCCCTGGTGCGGCGATCAGCGTCTGCTGACCCGCGCGGTGGAGAACCTCATCGGCAATGCTCTGCGCTACGCCGAGAGCGAGGTTACCCTCTCCATCTCGCGGCTGCAGGAGAACTATCTTCTGGAGGTGAGCGACGATGGACCGGGGATCGATCCGGCGCTGGCGCCCCAGATCTTCGAACCGTTCGTGCGCCTTGATCAAAGCCGGGATCGCCGCACCGGCGGCACCGGACTGGGGCTGGCCATCGTGCGCAGCATTGCCCGTCATCACGGGGGGGATGTGGCGCTGCTGGCCAGTGACCACGGCGCCCGCTTCTGCCTCACCCTGCCTGTACATTTGGATACAAACCGTCACCAACCGCTCACTGAAGGGCCGCCGCAACCGTCATAGGATGACTGTCATGGAGAACGCTCCATAACATCAACCCGAATAAGGAAATTGAACATGAAAAAGATCATTCCCCTGACCCTGGCTGCCGTCTTCGCCCTCACTTCCGGTTTCACCATGGCGGCCACTCCGACCAAGACAGCCACACCGCAGGCGACCCAGACCAAGGTGGTGAAAAAACACCATAAAGCCACCCACGCCAAGACCCCTGCCGTCAAAGTCGCGCCGAAAACCAAGTGATCCAAGCGGTCACTGGATAACACAGAGGGAGGCTGACGCCTCCCTTTCCATCTCTTCCCGAAATTTTCCTGACGAGCGCCTCCCTCGTCCAAACCGGATCCACGACCCGGCTCCCCCTTTGCGGGAAACGGTCAATGACCACAGGAACATGGCATGTGGCGTCATCTGCTTAAATGGCTAGGCCCCTTGTGCAGCTTGCTGCTGCTCGGCACCGCACTGACCGTGCTGTATCACCTGACTCAGGCATGGCACTGGCACGATATTCGTGTGGCCATCTGGTCCCAACCCCTGCCGCGACTGGCGGGCGCCCTGTTGCTGACCCTGCTCAGTTATGGTTGCCTCTGCAGCTATGACATGCTGGCGCTCCATGCGCTGGGCAAGCGCCTTCCCTGGCAACAGGTCAGCATCACCTCCTTTATCGCCTACACCTTCTCCAACACCCTGGGATTTGCCCTGCTGACCGGCACCTCGGTACGCTATCGCCTCTACTCTGCACTGGGGCTCGCCACCGGAGAAGTGGCCCGCGTGGTGCTGTTCTGCTCCATCACCTTCTTCCTCGGCCTGTTGGCGTGGGGAGGTGGCGCCCTACTGACCTGCGATGTATCACAGTTGCAGCCTGACTGGCCGCAATGGGCAGATACCCTGCTCAAGCTGGCGGGCATGATGGCTCTGCTGTTGGTGGCCTGCTACCTCTGCTGGCCCACACACCGTCTCTCCTGGCGGAAACACACCCTGACCCTGCCGGGCTTTCGGATACGTCTGTTGCAACTGTTGGTCGCGCTGGCCGACTGGATGGCCGCCGCCGCCGTACTGTTTGTCCTGTTGCCTGCAGATAGCGTCCCCTACCCTGTGCTGCTCAGTGCCTTCGTGCTGGCCAGCTTCCTCGGGGTACTGGCCCACGTGCCGGGCGGGATCGGCGTGTTCGAAGCGAGCATGAGCCTGCTGCTGGCTAACTACCTGCCAACCGACAAGCTGCTCGCCTCGCTGCTGCTCTACCGCTGCATCTATTATCTGCTTCCCTTTCTCTGTGCCCTGCTGCTCTTTACCAGCCAGGAGATGTTGCAACAAAAAGCGCGCTGGCAGCGGCTACAGGGGCTGATGAGCGCAGTGCGCGAATTTCTTCCCGCCCTTATCAGCATGGGCACCTTCGCCGCCGGCAGCCTGCTGCTCTGCTCGGGGATGATCCCGACCATGCGCAGCCACATCGAAGTGTGGCTGCAGGTGTTGCCGCTCCACCTACTGGAGCTCTCCCACGTGCTCGGCAGCGTGAGCGGTATCCTCCTGATACTGCTGGCGCGCAGCCTCTATCGCCGTCACGACGCCGCGTTTCGCATCACCCAGCTGCTGCTGGCTCTGGGTATCGCCTTCTCCCTGCTCAAGGGGGGGGACTGGGAGTCAGCCCTGCTGCTTGGCAGCTTACTGCTCATCATGACCCCCTGCCGTTCTCTCTTCTATCGCAAGGGGTCGCTGCTCTATCCCCAGTACACCCCGGGCTGGCTCATCTCGGTCGGCGCCGTGCTGCTGGGAGCACTGTGGCTGCTGCTCTTCTCCTACCGTCAGGTGGAGTATGACCACGCCCTCTGGTTCCACTTCTCGCCCCACGGCGGGGCGGCCCGCGGCCTGCGCGCCATGGGGAGCGTGGTGGCCGTGCTGGCCGTGGCCGGGGTTGCCCAGCTGCTTGCACCGCTGCGCATGGTCGGTGAAAAGCCGGACAAGGAGACGCTGGCGCGCGCTCAGGAGCTGGTGGTGCGCGAAGGGGGGATCCACGGCTATCTGGCCCAGCTGCAGGACAAGTCCCTGCTGTTCCATCCCGCCGGCGACGCTTTCCTGATGTATGGCATCGAGGGCAACAGCTGGATTGTGATGGGGGATCCGGTCGGCCGCCCCGATCAGATCGAAGAGCTGCTCTGGCAATTTCGCGAGCGGTGCGACGAGCACGACGCCAACCCGGTCTTTTATCAGGTCTCGGCCCGCTATCTTCCGCTCTATCTGGAGCTGGGGCTGATCCCCTTCAAGCTCGGTGAAGAGGCGATGGTCGATCTGGCCACCTTCGATCTGGCGGGCAGCCGCCTGCGCGGCCTGCGCCAGAGCCACGCCAAAGGCAAACGGGAAGGGTTGACCTTCGAGGTGGTCGAGGCCAGTGCCGTGGCCCCCCTGCTGCCCAGATTGCAGACTGTCTCCGATACCTGGCTGCAGAGCAAGATGGGGAAGGAGAAGGGCTTCTCGGTCGGCCGCTTCGAGCCAGACTACCTGACCTTGAGCCCGGCTGCGCTAGTGTGGCACGAGGGGCAGATCGTCGGCTTTGCCAACCTCTGGGTGAGCGATAACAAGGAGATGCTCTCCATCGATCTGATGCGCTACAGCCTGGATACCGGTACTGCCCCCATCATGGATTTTCTCTTTGTCGAACTGCTGCTGTGGGGCAAGGCGCAAGGGTACGCCAGCTTCAATCTGGGGATGGCCCCCATGTCCGGCTTCAACGATCACCCGCTCGGCAGCTACTGGGCCCGCCTTGGCAATACCCTGTTTGTGCGTGGCAGCCGTTTTTACAACTTTCAGGGGCTCAGACGCTACAAGGAGAAATTTTCGCCCCGCTGGGAACCCCGCTACCTGCTCTGCAGCAGCAAGCTGGTACTGCCCAGAACCCTGACTCACCTGATCACCCTGATTAGCCGCGGCCCGCTGGGGCTGATCAAGAAATAGGAGCATGGCCAATGAGAGCCTTGATTTTGCTGTTACTCAGTCTCGTACTGCCCGTTTCGTCTTTTGCGGCGCACGCCGCCCCGGTCAAGGATGACCTGAGCCTGATTGAGCTGCCGGTCAAGCAGCCATCCGATGCCCCCATGGTGATCTTTCTCAGCGGCGATGGTGGCTGGGCGGCCCTCGACAAGGGGTTGAGCGCCCAGTTTCAGCTGCACGGCATGCCGGTCGTGGGCTGGAGCTCCCTCACCTACTACTGGAAGAAGAAAACCCCGGAGCAGGTGACCGCCGATCTGGAGCGGATCCTCGATGATTACCAGACTCGCTGGCAGCGCCCCCGCTGGCTGCTGGTCGGCTTCTCGTTTGGTGCCGAGATTGTCCCCTTCGTCATCAACCAGTTACCGGAGCACTATCGTCAGGGACTGGTCGGGGCCGTGATGCTCTCCCCCTCCACCAGCTCGGACTTCGAGATCCACGTCAGCGATATGCTGACCCACAAGGCGCGGAGCTACCCGACCGAGCCGCAGGTGAAGACTATCCGCGATCTGCCGATGCTCTGCCTGCAAGGTGCCGATGATGATGATGACGACCGCCTCTGCCCCCGTCTCAACCAACCCAACGTCACCAGCGTCACCCTGCCGGGAGGACATCATTTTGACGATAACTACCCCCAGCTCTATCAGGCCATCACCACGCATCTGAACCTGCCCCCGGATCCACTGACTGTGGAGCATTAACCCGTATCACCACGGAATGCCTTTCAAGTGCCGAGCAGGGCAAATCAGCGAGCAATAAAAAGGGCCTCTCTTGCGAGAGGCCCTTGTACTGAATTGGGCGGAAACGTTAAAAGGATCGACCAATGGATTGGCCGTGGCGTCAAGGTCACCGAGGCTTTTCACTACGATTGCCCAAGCGGTTCAGCAAGATGCTGGGCTATCAACAATGAGGATTTGCAGTCCTATGCTGACAACCGCTCGGGATTGCGCCATAAAACAAAAGCCCTGATGTTTCCATCAGGGCTTTGCAATGTGGCGGTGAGGGAGGGATTCGAACCCTCGATACGTTGCCGTATACACACTTTCCAGGCGTGCTCCTTCAGCCACTCGGACACCTCACCAAATTTTGGTCTGTGGTTTAACGTGTTCAGCAACACGGTGCTCGCTGCGCTGTTGCGCAGGAACGGGGCGTAATTTAGGGGAAAGCCCCGCCCGCGTCAACGGCTTTTTTCACCTGGCGAACCGTTCGAACACTTAATGCACAGATTCCGGTGCGACCTGGATTTCCGGCAGGTTGAGGAAGCCGGAACGTTCGCATTCGGCAACCAGTTCGTGGGTGGCGGCGATGGTGCTTTGCACGAACAGCAGGAACTGCTCGACGCTGAGTCCGGCCTTGGTAAAGACGGTGTGGCCGACCACCAGCCGCGGCAGGTTGTCATCGATGATATCGAGGAACACCTTGAGGGAGGGGTACTGCATATTGAGTCGGCCCAGTTCGGCAACCAGCGGCAGCATGGCGGAGGGGCGCACTTCCAGCTCGGAGGAGAACAGCAGGCCTTCCTCTTCCACGAAGATCCGGCTCTCCTGAATACCATCGACCGACTGCAAAGAGACAATGTGGATACCGTGACACTGGTCGCAGACATAGTGCTCGATACGAGCCTGTTGCAACCAACGCATTATCATTTCGGAGCTGGGGATATTCATCATTTCCACGACAAGATTGGGATCAAGGGGCGCAGTCTAAACCAATTTGCTATCAACAAAAAGCACGCCAATCCGATAACCCTGCGGCTCGCTTCTTTTTGGCAAGCGCTATGCATATACTCAGCCAAATCCACGACGACGCTTGCCCCACAGGGGGCCCCATGACTATCCAAGAAAAGTATCGCCTTCATCTGAAATCACTCTCGGATGAGCTACTCACCCTGCAAAAACCTATCCGCATTCTGGATGCCATCAAATGGCCACGCCATCTGCAGGATCGCTTTCTGGCAAGCGGTGGCAGAGCGCTGCCCGCTATCGACAGGCACTTCTATGATGCCCTCCCCCTCGGCTTCGATCCGCGCAACAAGTATCTGGAGCTCAAGGAGCTGCGGGACCGGATCCGCAGAAAACTGGGGCCACAGGACGATCTTGGCCGGATCCTGCAAGAGACGGTCGATCAGTACATGGTGGTGATCGAGATGCTGCGCCAGCGCGGCCAACCCGATTTTCAGCGTTACAGCCAGCTGCTTTATGGCTCTGCCAGCGATCACCTGCGTGGGGATCGCAAGACTCTCAAGGAGCTGGGCGCCCGCCTGTGCGATATATTCTCCCTGCCCGGCGCGCGCCATCTGGTGCGCCCCTACCCCAAGGAGTTCGAAGGAGAGGCCGCGGTCGCCAAACTGCAGGGCAAGCTGTCGAGCTACTTCAGTGACGGCACTGTGCAGGTGAAGCTGAGCGATGGGATTGTCTCCGATGCCGCTGCCGGTGGCGACTACATCAAGCTCAACTCCCACGCCCGTTTCTCCGAGCTGGACTTGCAGGTGCTGGAGGTACACGAGGGGTGGGTCCATGTCGGCACCACCCTCAACGGTCGCCAGCAGCCCTATGCCACTTGGCTGAGCGCCGGTTCACCGCGGATCACCGCCTGTCAGGAGGGGCTGGCCGTCCTGATAGAGACCCTCACCTTCAGCTCTTTTCCGGATCGGGCCAAGCGTATCTCCGATCGGGTGATGGCCATAGACATGGCCGAGCGTGGCGCCGATTTTATCGAGGTGTTTCAGCACTTCGTGCAGCAGGGCACCAGCGAGCACGACGCCTACAAGATCACCCAGCGGGTCTTTCGTGGCGGCATGGTGGGCGGCGGTGCCTGCTTTACCAAGGATCTCTCCTACGTGCGTGGCTATGTGGAAACGGTCAA
Organism: Aeromonas sp. ZOR0001; assembly: GCF_000801015.1. Classification (NCBI taxonomy): domain Bacteria; kingdom Pseudomonadati; phylum Pseudomonadota; class Gammaproteobacteria; order Aeromonadales; family Aeromonadaceae; genus Aeromonas; species Aeromonas sp. ZOR0001. Next base: position 66,550 of record NZ_JRJY01000082.1, read on the forward strand.
CTTTATCCGCAGCGCCGTGCTGGAAGGGGTGCCCGAAATCCTGCCGATGCTGTTTGTCGGCAAGGTGACACTGGATGACATTCCGGTGCTCTATCAGCACTATCTGGAGGGGCTGATCGCCGCTCCCCGCTATTTGCCGCCGATGTTTCGCGATCTCACCGGCCTCTATGTCTGGTTCGGTTTTGCCTCCGGCATGTCACTGGTCGATATCGGCCGGGTACAGCACCATTTTCGCCAGCTGTTTCAACGCCTGCCGGTGGCCGACCCCATCATTGCGCCGGTGGATATCGAGATAGACTGAACCACAGCGATACAAGTTGGGGAAAATAAAAAGGGCGCCAGATTGGCGCCCTTCTCGACGATTCAAATATCGCAGCCGACTTACTTGTAGGCCCGACCTTCGAGATAGTGTTTGCGACAGAGTGACACATAGCGATCGTTGCCACCGATCTCCACCTGTTCGCCATCACGCATCACCTGCCCCGCTTCATTGACCCGGGAGTTCATGTGAGCCTTGTTGCCACACCAGCAGATGCTCTTCAGCTCTTCAAACTTGTCGGCCAGACAGAGCAGATGGTAGGAGCCCGGGAACAGCTCGCCGCGAAAATCGGTCTTGAGGCCATAGGCCATCACCGGAATATCCTGCTCATCGACGATGCGGGCCAACTGGTAGACCTGCTCACGGGTCAGGAACTGGGCCTCGTCCACGATAAAGACATCGATATGTTTCTTCGCATGGCGCTCTTTCACCATTTCAAACAGATCACAGCTGTCGCTGAACACGTCCACCTTCAGTTCAAGGCCAACCCGGGCACTGATCACCCCGACCCCGAAACGGTCATCGATGGCTGGCGTCATCGCCAGAGGATGCATGCCCCGCTCCAGATAGTTGAAGTGCGCCTGAATGAGCTGGGTGGATTTGCCTGAATTCATGGTGGCAAATTTGTAGTGCAGTGAAGCCATGATACTGTTCCGAAACTGAATTTATGGGGCGCATGCTAACCAAAGCCCCTGACAAAACCAAGGGGCCCGCGGGCCCCTTGCTCTATAAATGTTACGCGGTGGCCAACACTGGCCGCGCTTTGGCCTTTTTCAGGTGATAGCCGGTAAAGAGCACGAACCAGAGGGCACTGACACTGAAACCGGCCAGGCTGGAGTGCATCAAGCCCATCGCCAGGTAACCGATGGCCGCGCCGAAGGCGATGGCCAGTGCATAGGGCAGCTGGGTCATCACGTGATCGATGTGATGGCAACCGGCACCGGTGGCAGAGAGGATGCTGGTGCTGGAGATGGG
>NZ_JRJY01000082.1:67966-105556 GCF_000801015.1 Aeromonas sp. ZOR0001
GGCCATGTCACCGGCCAGCGGCAGCATGATGCCGAAGGTACCCCAGCTGGTACCGGTAGCAAACGCCATGGCACAGGAGAGGATAAAGACCACGGCAGGTAGCACTTCGATCGGCAGGTTGCCGTTAGCCAGCGAAGCCAGGTACTTGCCGGTCTCAACGTCGCGCACCACGGCACCTATGGTCCAGGCAAACAGCAGGATGTTGATGGCTGGCAGCATGGCCATGACGCCTTGCGGCGCGGCCTTGATCCAGTTCTTGGCACCCAGCTTCAGGCGCATCGCCAGACCGATGGAGACCACCAGACTGCACAGGGCACCGTAGACCAGCGAAGAGCCGACGTTGGTATTTTCGAACGAGCCGAGCACGCTGAAAGGCAGCCCTTTCTCGCTCAGCACCGCAGCACCGGAATCAATCATGAAATAGATGGTGGCCGCAGTCAGGGTCAGGATCGGCAGTACCATGTCGATCATGCCGCCGTTGCTCTCCTCCGGGCTCTCCATATCCAGACCGATGGGGCGGCCCTTGGACTCATCCCACAGCTTGCCTTCCAGTGCCCACGCTTCGTGTTGACGCATCGGGCCGATGTCGAGTTGGAATGCAATCACCACCAGCACCATGATCAGGGTGAAGACGGCGTAGAGGTTCATCGGGATCATCTCGACAAATGCCGCGATGGGGCTCTGTTCGGTCAGACCATGGGCCGCCATGATGCCGCCAACCAGAGCGATGATATAGGCGCCCCAAGAGGAGATGGGCATCAGCACGCAGACTGGCGCCGCGGTGGAGTCCAGCAGATAGGCCAGTTTGGCACGAGAGATCTGGAAGCGGTCGGTCACCGGACGGCAGATGGCCCCCACCGACAGGCTGTGGAAGAAGTCATCGATAAAGAAGGCAAACACCATCATGCCGGTCAGCGCTTTGGCGCCCTTGCGGGTCTTGGCACGACGCTCGGCCCACTCGGCAAAGGCACGGGTCGCCCCGGAGACGCTCATCAGGCTGATGAGGCCGCCCAGCAGCAGCATAAACAGGATCATGTTGACGTTGTCACGATTGAGCGCACCATCGACCCAGAAGATCTTGAGCACGGTATTCAACATGTAATGCAGGGATTCGAGGGGCGAAAACTGATTGAGCAGCAAACTGCCGGTGACGATGCCCACACCAAGGGACAACAGTACGCGGCGGGTTAGGATCGCCAGCGCGACAGCCAACAGGGGGGGAAGAACGGACCAACCGGAGTCGGCGAAATGACTAATGTCCATGATCTCTTTGCACCTAAAGATTACAGGTGGAGATCTACCGAGAGGATCTAAAGAAACAAAACCTATGGGGAGGTTATACTCCTCAGCCCCTTCAGGTAGCGCTCCATAGTGGATGACTATGGCAGTCCTGCACCTATTAGATGCAGAACCAGCAGCCCGGTATGATGGCCTGGCCACTTCGGCGCTGACTCCTTTCCTTGTGCATCACAGGCATCACCCTCCGCACAAATACTCATAGGCAGCGCGCCTCTACTTAAAGGTATTCGCCGCACATTTTATCGAGATGGCAGCTTATAGCAAGTTTTTTGATTAAATAGTCACGATAAACAGTTCAAGGTCGAAAAATGGTAGTCAAATGATGCAACAACGCCTGTTTTGACGCTATTTTCACCTACTGCGGTTTCATTGGCATCCAATCTCCAAGCCTATTGCAGGCCATATTAAATATCTGTATTGATGTTCCCCACGGATATTATATTTAACCCGGCTTGACTTATTTAAATCGCCAAGCAAGAATCAGCTGGAACATAATATTTTTCTCTGACTCGACGTGGTAACTCCTATGAATGAATTTTTAAAGGTACTGCTTAATATCCGCAGTCTGCGTGCGACCTGCCGCGAACTTTCTCTGGAACAACTGGAAGAGGCACTGGAAAAACTCTCTGCGATCGTTGCTGAGCGTCAGCAGGATGAAGCTGCCGAGCGTCAGGCCCGTGAAGAGCATCTGCGGAAAATTAACGAATATAGCGAAATGCTGAAAGCCGCCGGTATTGACCCGGCCGAGCTGGTCAATGCCGTTGCAACAACATCTGGCAAGACCGAAAAAACAAAGCGGGCGCCACGTCCTGCCAAATATCGCTATCAGGATAATGGCGTAGAGAAAACCTGGACCGGCCAGGGCCGTATGCCTTCGGCTATTGCCAGCGCAGTGGCAGCAGGCAAATCACTGGAAGACTTTGCTATCTGATCTCAATCTCGTTGCTAATAAAAAACCTCGCCAAGGCGAGGTTTTTTATTGCCGCTTAAATGTGACATATCAGATAGCCGATTGCGGGCGATCTGCTGCCTTGACCCACAGCACTTCACGATCCCCTGCCACGCAGATGAGATAGCGGGCAACGGTAAAGAACCAGTCACTCATCCGGTTCAGATAGGGCAGCACCTCGGGATTGACCCGCTCTTCCCGGCTCAATGTCAGCAGCAAGCGCTCGCAATGACGCACCAGAGTACGCACCACATGTGCTTGCGCCGCGGCACGGGAACCACCGGGCAATATAAATTGGCGCAGCGGCGGCAATGGCTCACTATAACGATCTATCTGCTGTTCAAGGCGAGTGGTCCAGGCGGCATTAACTTGCCAAATTGATTCATTCTGGGCGTCGCTGGAGAATGCCAACTCCCCCCCCAGATCAAACAACTCCTGTTGCAACAGCTGTAAATCAGCCAATAAACCGATCTCTTGCGACGGCACATCACAAATCAGCAAGCCAATATGGGAGTTGAGCTCATCGATATAACCGTAGGTCTCGACCCGCAAATGATCCTTGGGCAACTGGATACCATCGGCCAGCCGGGTCATGCCCTTATCGCCCTGCCTCGTATATATTCTCATACCGACATCCTGTTAATAATGGGAATAATCATGGACTCAAGTCCATTGAGTTTGATTTCGTAAGCCAGCGCCAGCGTCTGGCCCAATTTACCCGCTGGAAAACCGCTGTGCGCCATCCACACCAGATAGGGCTCGGGAATATCGATGATACGCCGCCCCTGATATTTACCGTAAGGCATCTTGTTGGTCAGGGTCAGCAGTACCTGTTCGTCGGATAGCCAATCCATATTAATCGATATCCAGATATTTATGAGTCTGGATTGAGAGTCGCCAGTTACGCGCAATACAGGTATCCATCGCCAATTGGGTGGCCCTTGGCTTCTGGCTGATCGGCTGCAAGGCAATGACCACATCAGGGCGCAGAGTAGCAGTAGCGAGCAGCGCATCTAGCTCTTCAATATGGTGCTCGGTGGCCACCGGATGCTTGATCTCGTTGGCCCGCTCCAGCGCCGAGACCAGCACAGGCAGCCCCCCTTTCATGCCAATTTTGGGGGAGACGGTCACCCAGGTCTGCTCATGGGTCTTGATCTCGCTGGTGCCACTGGTTTCAATCTGCACCTGATAACCCGCCGCCAGCAGGGCTGACGAGAGTTCGTGCAGATCGTAGAGGCAGGGTTCCCCACCGGTGATCACCACGTGGCGCGCCTGATAACCCAGATCGCCAAAGCTCTTGATAATCTGCGCGGTGCTGAGTTGGCTCCAGCATTCGGATTCGTTGGAACGATCCAGTACCGCCGCCTTACCCACTTCACGAGCCGGATCAACAACCCAGGTATGACGGGTATCGCACCAAGGGCAGCCCACCGGGCAACCCTGCAGGCGAACAAAGATGGCGGGCAGGCCGGTAAAGATGCCCTCCCCCTGGATGGTCTGGAAAATCTCGTTGATTGGGTAGTGCATCTCGATCACGGCTTGTTGCAAAAGTCGCGGATTATACCCCAAGCCACGGCAAGACGCAGGCTCACTCTGCGCTTTTCTCGCCCAGCCCGGTTTTCTCAAACAGTCTGGCCATGATGCCCACCTTGTCGGCCAGATAGTTGTTCAGGCCGCGACTGCGCAGTTCACACGCAGGACACGTGCCGCAACCGTCACCGGCAATGCCGTTGTAGCAGGTCAGGGTCTGCTGGCGCACCGTGTCGAGGTGACCATAGTGATCCGCCAGTGCCCAGGTTTCGGCCTTGTCGAGCCACATCAAGGGAGTTTCAAAACGGATGCCGCGATCCAGCCCGAGCGACACCGCCTGATTGAGGGCCTTGACAAACTCGTCACGGCAATCGGGATAGCCGGAGAAGTCGGTCTCGCATACACCGGTGATCACCGCTTCGGCGCCCACCTGATAGGCATAGATAGAGGCCAGGGTCAGGAACAGGATATTGCGGCCCGGCACGAAGGTGTTGGGCAGCCCGTTATCCTGCAGCTCGCAGCTGACCGGGATGTCGTCACGGGTCAGGGCAGAGACCGCCAGCTCATTGAGCAGCGTCACATCCATCACCTTGTGGGCGGCGATCCCCAGTGCACTGACCAGACGACGCGCGGTGTCGATCTCTTCCCGATGGCGCTGGCCATAGTCAAAGGTGATAGCGTGCACTTCATCATACCGGGCCAATGCCTGCACCAGACAAGTAGTGCTGTCCTGACCGCCGCTGAAAACCACGACTGCTTTTTTCATCTTGATAACTCCTTGAATTGTCACGCGCGGCGGCCTTCGGCAAAGTCCTGCCACTGGGTATTCAACCGATTGAACAGGGTCAGCAAGGGCGCATAGCGCTCCGGCCTCCCCTCCCACCGGGACAAGAGGTGATAGCCCGCCTCTATGGTAGAGAGGGCATCGGGAAAGGGTTTCTTTCGAATGGCATATTGACCGGCAATGGCACCAATGCCGATGCGGGGCAAGCGGGCCAGTGCCGGGTTGCTCTGCAACATGCGATAGGCTTTGCGCCAGGTGCCGTCGAGCAAGATAAAGGCGATGGACGTTTTGCCAGAGGATTCACTCTCCCGCTGTTGGCGAAGATCGGTCAGCGAAATGGCATCCTCATCCGGCCAGAGTAGATAGCAGCGACGGGAAGGATCTGCAAGCAACCCATTGAGCCACTCATCGCGGGAAAAGTCCTCCCCCACATGGATCTCGCACTGTTGCAAAGAGGCCGCCAGCAGCGCCGCGGTCCCCTTGGGATGTGCCACCTCGTTGGGGTGCTGCAAGATGTAGAGGGGCGTGTGATTGTCAACAGGCACAATATAATCGCACAGGCAGGCTTTGAGGGCTCGGGTGCAACGTGTACAGTATCGACTGTTCTTATCGTTGGACTGTTTCATGTTGTCAGACAAATCTGGATTGCTCTGGGTTATCACGCTCTCTCTCACCAGCTTGCTACTCTTCTTTACCGTTCCCAATCTTCAGCTCTCCTTCGATCGGCCCTTGATCGCCGGGGGCGAAGGGTGGCGGATCATAACAGGCAATCTGGCTCATACCAATCTGTGGCACCTGCTGCTCAATCTGGGCGGCCTCGCCATCCTCTATAGCCTGTTTCGCGACTATCTGGGTGGGGCTCGCCTGCCGCTGCTGATGTTGCTGCTCTGGTTGGCTGTGGGCTTGGGGATCTGGTGGTGGTGCCCGCAGACCCAGTGGTACATGGGGCTATCCGGCTCGCTGCATGGTCTGTTTGTCTGGGGGGCAATGCAGGATATCCGCCACGGACGCCGCACGTCGGGCTGGCTACTGTTGGCAGGGATGGGGCTCAAGCTGGCGATGGACTTCTACAACGCAGGAGAGAGCCCGATATCCACCCTGATCAATGCCCGGGTACACATCGGCTCTCATCTTATCGGGGCCGGTGCAGGCCTGTTACTCGGCCTGCACCGCGTATCACTGAGTGAGCCTGTTACGCACCAGCCAGCTCGGCATTGATGCTGGCCAGCATGGCGGCCGGATCGGCAGCCTGCGTAATGGGGCGACCGATAACCAGATAATCGGACCCCGCCTCGACCGCCGCTTTCGGTGTCATCACCCGGCGCTGATCCCCGGCCGCTGAACCAGTTGGGCGAATACCCGGGGTCACCAGCTTGAAATCTTCGCCCAGCAAGGCTTTCAACTCATGGGCCTCGTTGGCAGAGCAGACAACCCCATCCAAGCCGGATGCCTTGGTCAAGGTAGCCAGCCGGATCACCTGCTCGGCAGGGCTCACATCCAGACCAAGAGGGATCATGTCGGACTGCTCCATGCTGGTCAGTACGGTCACCCCGATCAACAATGGCGCCTTGTCGCCATAAGGCAGCAGCGCCTCTTTGGCGGCACGCATCATCCGCTCACCACCACTGGCATGCACGTTGACCATCCAGACACCGAGCTCGGCACTGGCTGCCACGGCTTTGGCAACGGTATTGGGAATATCGTGAAATTTCAGATCCAGAAAGACATCGAATCCCTTGGCCACCAGCTGGCGTACAAACTGCGGGCCAAACAGGGTAAACATCTCCTTGCCTACCTTGAGACGGCACTGGGCCGGAGAGATACGTTCAACGAACGCTAAGGCATCTGCCTCGTGCTGATAATCCAGCGCTACCAGTACTTTGGGATCTTGCATCTCACATCCTATTGCTTGTTATTCACCGTCCAGACCACGGATCGGCTTGATGGAACCCCACTGGCGACAAGACGGGCACTGCCAGAACAGCGAGTGAGTGGCAAAGCCGCATTGCCGACACTTGTGGGTTGACTTGATTTTTATCTGCTCGCCGACCAGCTGTTGCAGCAGCTCGAGGCTCTCCTTGGCAGGCCCCTCCTCCGCACTGGCCAGTTGAAAACCCACCAACTGGTAAAAACCTTTCATCGACGGATGACGACGCAGCTGACGCAGCACCAGCGAACGGGCCTGACTCAGGCCATCACGCTCTTCAACCAGCTTGGCAAGGGCCAGGGTCACGCTGACACCGGCGTGATCTTCCACCGCCTTCTCAAGCAGCGGGATCAACGCAGGCGTGCGCCCCAACTGCTGATAGCACTCGAGCAATTTGGGCATTGCCTCGGAGGCAAAGTCGATATCCTGCTCGAACACCCGCAGCAGCTCCTTGCTGGCCTGCTCATACTCCCCCTCTGCCATGGCGAGCTCAGCGAGGCGCAAACTGGCCCGGGCACATGCCGGATTGATACTGAGCGCCCGTTTGAGCTTGGCTAGCCCCTCCCCTTTATTGCCCTCACGAAGCGCGGTTTCGGCCTGTTCGCAATAGAAATGGGAGATGGGGTCGGCCAGCTTCTTGCCCTGGAATTTTTGCAGACGAACCGCCACATCGATGGCCTTATCCCAATCCCGCAACTGCTGATGGATGATCAACAGCTGTGCCAGCGCCGTCTCTTCATAGTCGCTGTCATCACACAGCTCATTCCAGAGCGCTTCCGCCCGATCGAGCAGACCAGCAGCAAGAAAGTCGCGCGCCAGCTCCTGCAGGGCAAGCTGGCGCTGCTCCCGGGTCAGTTGGCGAGTTACCAGGTTCTGGTGGATCTTGATGGCACGATCGACCTCCCCACGCTGGCGAAACAGGTTGCCGAGGGAGAGGTGTGTTTCGATGGTTTCACTGTCCACCTCAAGCAGCTGGATAAAGAGATCCACCGCCTTGTCGGATTCATCGGACAACAAATAGTTGAGGCCCGCCACATACTGGCGGGAAAACTGGTTACTCTGTTTCTGGGTGTCCTGGCGAACACTCCTGCGACCCATGTACCAGCCATAACCGGCGGCGATGGGCAACAGCAGGAAAAGCAGTTCAAGCATTGAGGAACATTATTCCTTACCCGGTGACCGGGCCAGCTCCAACTCGCGGGATTGACGACGCATGGTGCGGTTGAGGGTGCGGTTTTGCATTTTCAGGCGCAGGAACAGCAGGCCAAATACCAGCCAGCCCAGCAAAAAACCGCCAGCGAAGAAGAAGCCCAACAGCATGGCAAGCGAAAACTCACCCTGAGCGATCAGGTAATTGAACTGAACCAGCTGGCCATTTTGTGAGCCCAGCGCCAGGGTCAGAACAAACACCAGCACCAGCGGAATGAGGGCCAAAATACGCTTCATAAGAGCTCCCTGTCAGTATCTAATGAGAGGCTGATTATCCTTAAAATCGCAGGCAGACTCTAGAGTGAATGGGAAAAGAGTTTAAGAAACAAGACGATTGGCACAGGAATCGGCGCCTAAAACAAAAAAGGCATACCCGAGGTATGCCCATTTCTGCATCATTCAACGATGTTGACGCGCTCGCGCAACTCTTTGCCTGGTTTGAAGTGCGGGACATATTTCCCGGTCAGTTCAACCTTGTCCCCAGTCTTGGGGTTGCGGCCCACACGGGGCGCACGATAGTGCAGTGAAAAACTGCCAAATCCGCGGATTTCAATCCGGTCGCCGTTTTGCAAGGTCGACGCCATCTGCTCAAGGATCTCCTTGATGGCGGCTTCGACATCCTTGGCCGGCATATGCATGCGGCTGGCTGCCAGTTGTTCGATGAGATCTGATTTGGTCATAACGTTAAATCTCCTTCCCCGATCACATGCAATATTCATTTTGCCAGGATAAAAAAGGGCGGCGCAATGCCGCCCTTTTCTTGCATCAAGGATTACTCACCCTTGGCGGCTTTGAACGCTTCCATCATAGCATTGCTGAACACAACTTCTTCTTGCTGGTTCAGGTTATCGATAGCAACACGCTCATCAGCCTCGTCCTTAGCACGGACAGACAGGCTTACGGTGCGGTTCTTACGATCAACGCCCATGAATTTAGCTTCAACTTCGTCACCAACAGACAGCACCAGAGTGGCGTCTTCTACACGGTCACGAGCAGCGTCGGAGGCACGCAGGTAGCCTTCTACGCCATCAGCCAGTTCGATAACGGCACCTTTGGCATCAACCTCGGTAACCTTACCCTTCACGATAGCACCTTTCTTGTTGTCAGCCAGGTACTTGTTGAACGGGTCTTCTTCGATCTGCTTGACACCCAGGGAGATGCGCTCACGCTCCGGATCCACTTGCAGAACAACGGCTTCGATCTCGTCGCCTTTCTTGAATTCACGCACGGCTTCTTCGCCCTGGTTGTTCCAGGAGATGTCAGACAGGTGAACCAGGCCGTCGATGCCGCCATCCAGACCGATGAAGATACCGAAGTCAGTGATGGACTTGATCTTGCCGGAAACACGGTCGCCTTTGGCGTGAGTTTCGGCAAACAGCTGCCACGGGTTGGATTTGCACTGCTTCAGACCCAGGGAGATACGACGACGCTCTTCGTCGATGTCCAGAACCATCACGTCAACCACGTCGCCAACGTTAACAACTTTGGACGGGTGGATGTTCTTGTTGGTCCAATCCATCTCGGATACGTGTACCAGGCCTTCAACGCCTTCTTCGATTTCAACGAAGCAGCCGTAGTCGGTCAGGTTGGTCACGCGGCCAGACAGACGGGTGGTCTCCGGGTAACGCTTGGCGATAGCAACCCAGGGATCTTCGCCCAGCTGCTTCAGACCCAGGGATACACGGGTACGCTCGCGGTCGAACTTCAGAACCTTGACAGCGATCTCGTCGCCAACGTTGACGATTTCGGAAGGATGCTTAACGCGCTTCCACGCCATGTCAGTGATGTGCAGCAGGCCGTCAACACCGCCCAGATCTACGAATGCACCGTAGTCGGTCAGGTTCTTGACGATACCCTTAACTTCTTGACCTTCTTGCAGGTTAGCCAGCAGGCTTTCACGCTCGGAGGTGTTCTCGGTCTCGATCACGGCACGACGGGAAACAACAACGTTGTTGCGCTTCTGGTCCAGCTTGATGACTTTGAACTCGAGTTCTTTGTTTTCCAGGTGAGCGGTGTCACGGATCGGACGCACGTCAACCAGAGAACCCGGCAGGAAGGCACGGATGCCGTTCAGTTCAACGGTGAAACCACCCTTGACCTTGCCGTTGATGATACCGATAACGGTAGCTTGCTCTTCGTAAGCCTTCTCAAGCTGCAGCCAGGCTTCGTGGCGCTTGGCTTTTTCGCGGGACAGCTTGGTTTCGCCGAAACCATCTTCGATAGAGTCCAGAGCCACGTCAACGGTGTCGCCGACGTTGATTTCCAGCTCGCCCATGGCGTTCTTGAATTCTTCAGCCGGGATAGCGGACTCGGATTTCAGACCGGCGTCAACCAGTACAAAACCGTTCTCGATAGCAACGACAGTACCCTTGACGATAGAACCTTGACGGGTTTCAACGGCGTTCAGGGACTCTTCAAAGAGTTGAGCAAAAGATTCGATCATTGTTTATGTCACAAATGAAACATCCACTTGCAATCCGGCACAAGCGGGGCTGTTTTAAATAATCTGCGCCATCCTTGGTGCAGACGACCGGATGTCAGCTTGCGCTGGCATCACCAAGTTGTTGCTCTGCATAGGCGAGTACTGTTGCCAGCACTTCATCTATTGTCATGGCGGTAGAGTCTACCACCAGAGCATCTTCTGCCGGTTTCAGGGGTGCAGTGGCGCGATTTCTGTCGCGATCGTCACGTTCCCGAATCTCGGTTAAAAGACGCTCAAAGTTAACATCAAAGCCCTTATCTTGCAACTGCTTATAGCGACGCTGGGCCCGTTCTTCGGCACTGGCGTCGAGGAAAATCTTCACCTCGGCCTCGGGAAAAACCACGGTCCCCATGTCACGACCATCGGCAATCAGACCCGGGGCCTGACGAAATGCCCGCTGACGGCGCAGCAAGGCTTCGCGCACCCGAGGGAAGGCGGCGATTTTACTGGCAGCATTACCCACTTCTTCGGTGCGAATGGTGCGGGAGACATCTTCCCCTTCCAAGATCACCTTGACCAGATCGCCTTCTACCTGAAATTGCACATCCAGATTGGCAGCCAGCGGCACCAGTGAGGCTTCACTGTCCAGCTCTACATCGTGATGCAGGGCGGCCAGGGACAACACCCGATAGATGGCGCCCGAGTCCAGCAAGTGCCAACCCAGCTTCTCAGCAAGCAGCTGACACAAGGTGCCTTTACCTGCACCACTGGGGCCATCAATTGTCATTACGGGGGCCATCTGAGGCATAACTTCTCTCCTGCACTGTGTTGCTCCCATCCCGAAGGGGTGGGTTAATGGGCGCCGATTATACCCGAATGTGGTGAGCCTGGCAGTCATCAATCCGCACAAAGGGCCAAAACCCCGCCGGACAGCTGTGCTTGTATCTCATTTGGAGATTTCATTAAGCAATGCAGGGACTTGTTCTTATGGTCGTTCCTGACAAGGCGCGCTAAACTGGCCCCCTTTTTTGAGCCGTTAGTAGTAAGGAGCAACCTATGAGCAGCGTTACCCTCGTGGCCAAATCCAAATTGCCAACCCCCTGGGGCACCTTCACGCTGGTAGGTTTTCAGGAAACCGGCACAGGCAAAGACCACGCCGCACTGGTGATGGGTGACATTACCGGTGACGAGCCCGTGCTGGGCCGGATCCACTCAGAGTGCCTGACCGGCGACGCCCTGTTCAGCTTGCGTTGTGACTGCGGTTTCCAGTTGCAGGCGGCCATGGAGAATATCGCCAAAGCCGGTCGTGGCGTATTGCTGTATGTGCGTCAAGAGGGTCGTGGCATCGGCTTGCTCAACAAGATCCGCGCCTATCACCTGCAGGATCAGGGTGCCGATACCGTGGAGGCCAACGTGGCCCTTGGTTTTGCGGCCGACATGCGCGATTACACCATCTGCGCCGACATGCTCAAGCAGCTTGAAGTCAAGTCTCTCAAACTGATGACCAACAACCCGCGCAAGATGAAAGCGATGGAATCCTTCGGTATTCCGGTGGCCGAACGGGTACCGTTGCAGGAAGGGCGCAATCCCCACAACGAGTTCTATCTGTCGACCAAGGCCAACAAGCTGGATCACATGCTCAAAAAATGAGCCTGCATTGACGAATGCCAGATAGTCAAACGCCTCCCATTGGGAGGCGTTTTTCTTGGGACGACCACACATCAACCCTGGCTATCGCTGTGGTACGGTCAGATTGGCCAGCAGAGCTTCAAGCTCTTCGCCAGTGCGGGCCGCGCAGTATTGATCGACCCGCTCGTGGGTCAATTGCGGCGCGAGACGTTCAATCAGATCGTAGAGATAGCCACATAAAAATGCCCCTCTGCGCAACCCGATAGCGGCCACACCGCCTGGTAGCCAGGGCGCCGTTTTGAGCACCAGATCGCCATCGCGCTGGGGCTCCCAGGCAAAGGTTGCCATCACCCCTATACCCATCCCTTGTCTGACATAGGTCTTGAGCACATCGCTGTCGCTCGCACAGCAGGCGATCCGGCTCTCGGCATGAGCGCAATCAGTGCCTTGAGCTGTGAAGAGAGCCCTTCCATCGGTCACCAATGCAAACTCCACCAGCTCAGCCGGGGTCAGCGATGTTGCTTTGGCCAACGGATGATCCTTGGGCAGCACCAAGCCCCGTTGCCACTGAAAAGAGGGGAGCATGAGCAGCTCGCTCCCCTCCTCCGGTTCATCGGCAAGCAGCAGATCGGCTGCGCCATCATGGACGGCTGCGCGGCACTGCGCCGCACTCCCCTGCATCACAGTTACGGCAACTTTGGGAAAACGGGCCATGAAACCCTTGAGGATGGCGGGCAGAATATAACGGGCTTGTAGATGAGTAGCGGCAATGGTGAGAGTTCCCTGCTCCGGATGCACATGCTGCCTGGCCATGACCTTAATGGTGGCGACCTTGTCCAGCACCTCCGCGGCCACTTTGATCACGTCCCGACCTATGGGGGTGATCTGGGTCAGGTGTTTGCCGCTGCGCTCGAAGATCTGGATCCCCAGCTCATCCTCCAGCATCCGCACCTGTTTGCTGATCCCGGGCTGGGAGGTAAAGAGGCTCTCGGCGGTGGCCGACAGATTCAGCCTGTGGTTCGCCACCTCGACGATATAGCGCAATTGCTGCAATTTCATGGTGTAGCCCTCAAGCGAACCCACCGTTAATAGTAACAAACTTTCAGCAATGACCCGCCGCCATCAGGCCGGGCGATCCTTGAGTAGGAAATCGCGCAAGGCACGGTTGGCCATGGAGAGCGGATCACCTCGCCGCCACGCCACACAGAGGTCTAGGTAGATGGGCGGGTCGAAGGGTACGCCACTCAGATCCGGCTCCTCTTCCAGCACCATCCGCAAGAAGGTGGTCACCGCAAAGCCTTGCCGCACCACCGCCTTGAGCAGAGGGATAAGATTGCTCTCGAAGGCGATATCGGGTTCAACGCCCAGGCTCTGGGCCAGCGCCTCCATATGCTCCCGGTGATAAAAGCCACGGCGAAACAGCGCCAGCTCCTGAGCAAAGAACTGCGAGAGGGTGACGGCCGGTTCGCCGCGCAAGGGGTGATCGTCCCCCACCACCATCAACATCTCTTCACTCAGCAGATGTGCCCCCTCGATGGCGGGGGGGAGATCACTGGTGATGAGAATGGCCAGATCGAGGGAGCCATCCACCATCCGGCTGAGCAGCTCACGGGTGCCGGCCTCTTCGACCCGGATCTTGAGGCCGGGATAGCGATGCTTGAAGGCCATCAGACGAGGGGGGAAATAGTAGGAGCCCATCATGTAGGGGATCCCGATCCGCACTTCCCCCCGCTCCAGCCCCTTGAGCTCGGCCATCTCGGCCTCGGCCTGATGCATCTGCAACAACAAGCGCTCGGCATGGCGACAGAGCACCTCTCCCTCCGGGGTGAGCCGTACCGCCCGATCCTGTCGATCAAACAGGCGCAATTCGAGCTGCTGCTCCAGCTTGGCGATGGCCATGCTGATGGCCGGTTGTGCCACATGCAGACTGTTGGCTGCCTTGGTAAATGAGCCGGCATCCCTGACCGCCAGCAGATAGGTGAGCTGTTTCAGATCCATGTATCAATTCATCTTATGAGATAGATAACTTAAATATATTATATTTATAACCGCAAGGGCTCTACCCTGACCAAAAGTAGTCAGGACAATACGCAATGATTGAAGTTGGAAGTCGCGAGTGGATACGTGCAACCCTGGCCCTCAGCCTAGGCTCTTTTCTGGTGTTTCTGAACCTCTACCAGACCCATCCCCTGTTACCCCTGATCGCCGAGGTCTTCTCGGTCAACTCCCTCTCGGCCAGCTGGACCCTGGCAGGATGCACTGCTGGCCTCGCCGCCTCCTTGCTGATCTGCGCCAGACTGGCGGATCGCCATGGCCGTCGGCAAGTCATGCTGGGTACCCTCACCCTGGCGATCCTGCTCTCACTGTTAATCCCGCTGGTTGAGCAGTTTGGCACCCTGCTGCTGCTACGCATCCTGCAGGGCGCGCTGCTGGCAGGACTGCCCGCGACCGCGATTGCCTATATGGGGGAAGAGTTCAGCAAACGGGCGCTCCTCTCGGCGGTGGGGGTCTATATTGCCGCCAACTCCCTCGGTGGCATTGCCGGTCGGGTGGTCGGCGGTCTGTTGGCGGGCTGGTTTGGCGACTGGCAGCATACCTTTCTGGGGATCGGTGTAATCAGCCTGTTACTGCTGCCGCTGGTCTTCTGGCTGCTGCCCCATCAGACCCGCTTTGTGGCGAGCGCCCCCGTTCGCGGCCAATTTGCTCGCGCCTTGCAACAACACCTGACCAATCCCTTGCTGGTAGGGGCCTATCTGATTGGCGGCCTCAACTTTATGGTGTTTCTGAACCAGTTCAGCTACCTCACCTTCTTGCTGGCCAAGCCCCCCTTCTCCCTGCCCACCCAATGGCTCGGCATGCTGTTTCTCACCTATCTCTCGGGGACGGTGGCCTCCTCACTGAGCGGCCGCTTTGCCAACCGCTGGGGGGCACAACGCATGCTGCTAGTGGGGATCGCGCTGATGGCTATCGGCAGTCTGTGGCTGCTGCAAGCTAGCCTGCTCGGTATCCTGAGTGGCTTGCTGATCTCCAGCTTCGGCTTTTTCCTGGCACACGCCTGCGCCAGCGCCTGGGTCGGTCATCATGTCGAACACAACCGCGCCCTCGCCTCCTCCCTCTATCTGGTGGCCTACTATCTGGGAGCCAGTCTGGGTGGGCTTTACCTGCACCCCTTCTGGGAGCAAGGCGAGCTGGGCGGTCTGGTCATGGGGATTGAACTGGTCCTCATCCTGACGGCGGGCTTGAGCCTCTGGCTCGGCCATCTCAAGCAGCGAAACCAATCGCCACTGCCCGCCCAGCAACCCCACCGACACGGGTAACAGGCTCAGCGCAAACAGGGTCACCCACGAGCAGATGGCGCTCTCGCAACCCAGCACCGCCAGATAACAAAAGGGGTCACACCGGTGACCCCTTTTGCTGCATTATTCAAGAGCCTGTCAGGCTCGCACCGCATTGAGCGCAGGATCACTCCTGATCGAAATAATCCGCAGGCACCGCGACCACAGCACCAGTCGCCACCTCTTCGGCGATCACCTCAGCCAGCGAGCGCAGATGAAACTTGATCTGGCCGGAAGGCAACATCAGGCCAATATCAGGGTTGCGGGTATCCTGCATGTTGCCGGTTTTGAATGGCAGCTCGGGATAGCGCGCTACCAGATCTTGCAGTGAAGTGACCACCAGCTCGATATGTTCCAGCCCCGCCTGATGGACGCGACCCGGTTTCGGTGCAGCTAGCTCGATACAGGGTACCTGTACCTCATCAGCCAACAGCGGCTGATGCAACTGATAGGTGGCGATGGGACGTCCGCCAATCATACCCTCCACCAGCAAGGTACCTGCCTCAGCCAGCACAGCACATAGCGCGCAGTACTCCTGCAGGGTAGCCGCCCGATAACAGAGGTGATCGACCGTTGGCCGGGAAATTGTGACGCCACTGGCGGCCAGCTCGGCCAACAGCTGAGAAACAAATGGGGCCATTGGCCCCAGTGTGGAATCGAGTGGGTGGGACATGCTTACCATTTCTTCTTGGGTTGAAACAGGACATCGAGCTCGTCAGCTTCCTTGTCCTTGATGTTTTGCAGATCCTGCGCGCTGTTTTGCTGCTGCTGCTCTTCAAGCTCCTTGAGCCCCTGACGCATATCTTCTTCACGGGCCAGCAGATAGGGATCCTTGTCGCCCACGCTCGCCATGGCCGACAGACCCTTGGTATAGAGCTGGCGGCATGTACCATATTGGCCCTGAATGCGGGCATCCATCGCCCGCTTGACCAGATTGGAGATGTTGATCTTGAGCTGCATCAGCTCAAGGCGGCGCTCTTCTTGGGCAAACCCCTGAGGGTCAATCTTGCCCTTGTTGTGCTCTACCCGCAGCACGGCCCGCATCTTTTTGACCAACTGCAGCATCTGGATCGCCTGACGATCGGACTCCGGGGTCTTGAACTGACCCTCATCCTGCACGCTGTAGTTCTCCTGCACATTCTTGATCTGGGTCTGCACATCAACGATACGCTGCTTGATCTGATTGTTCGGCATCACCTGGGCGATAGCGCGATAGGCATCGAGGATCCGGTGCTGCAACAGCAACACCATGTTCTTGGAGAAAGGCACCAGATTGACGTTCAGCAACACCTCTTCGGTCTCGTCGGCCACCGTCTTGTGTCTGGCAACGGCGTGACGCTTGTCCGCCTCTGCCTTCTGCTTATATTGCTGCACCACGTTATAGGCGATAACCAAAAACAGGAGTGCGCCAATAGACAGCAATACCAAAGTTAAAATCATAGGATGTCCAAACCCCTGTTCCTATCCAATTGCGTGATCCTACAACAGCTTACCCACTTAAGGTAGCCTGCAGATCCCCCCTTGCCCACGATTTGTCACCAAGCTGTGCCCCCGGTCTCAGGGAGAGATTGCAGGATCAGGGGATGATGACCATGACGGTCACCTCCCCATAGTATCGCCCATCAGCGCCATTACTTGAGGTTAAAGCCCCGCGATTGCAGGAATCCCAGCATGAAAGGACGGGACTCCTTGCCCAGAATGGCGCGGATCTGGCCGCTCCAGGTCTGCTGTTTGTTGTTGCTGCTGCGAGCCTGATAGTAGTCCGCGATCTGCTGATCGTACTGGGCCAGCAGGTCGCGATCCAGCTCGTGCTGGTAGCGCTCCTGATGCACCACCAATCCCTTGGGCAGACGGGGTTTCTGTTCCGGCTGCTGGGCAGGATGACCAAGGCAGAGGCCAAACAGCGGGATCACCTGATGGGGCAAGCCGAGCAGTTCGCTCACCTCGGCCGGATGGTTGCGAATGCCGCCGATATAGACCCCGCCCAGCCCCAGCGACTGCGCCGCCAGCAAGGCGTTTTGCGCCATCAGGGCGCCGTCGATGGCTCCGATCAGCAACTGCTCCGCATAGCCGGTCTGGGCCTCGGGCACGATCTGGGTGTGGCGGTGGTAATCGGCCCAGAACACCAGAAACTCGGCCGCCTGCACCACATAGGGTTGATTGCCCGCCAGCATGGCCAACTGCTGACGCGCCTCGGGCTCGCAGACTCGCACAATACTGGTCACCTGCAAAAAGCTCGAGGTTGAGGCGGACTGGGCGGCGGAGAGAATGGCATCCAGCTGCTGCGGGGCGATCGGCTCGGCAGTGAACTGACGAATGGAGCGATGGGAAAGGATAAGATCGATGGTCTGATTCATGGCACCTCCAAAATGAGGTAACACCATAGCGAAAAAAACGAGGGAGCCCAAGGCTCCCTCGCACACCCAGCTTAAGGGGCCGGATAGACGTAAGGGGCTTGCAACCCGAGCGGGAAGCCGAGCGCCCAGTAGAGCAGCAGGAAAATCGTCCAGCTCACCAGGAAGGCAAGCGAGTAAGGCAGCATCATGGAGACCAGAGTACCGATCCCGGTGCTCTTCACATACTGCTGGCAATAGACCACCACCAGCGGGAAGAAGACCATCAGCGGGGTGATGATGTTGGAGGCAGAATCCCCTACCCGATAGGCCGCCTGGGTCAGCTCGGGGGAGATCCCCACCGCCATCAGCATGGGTACCAGGATCGGACTGATCAGCGCCCACTTGGCCGAAGCCGACCCCACCACCAGATTGACGCTGGCGGTCAGCAGGATCATCCCGACGATGGTCACTTCACCGGGCAGCGCCAGCGCATGAAGCACTTCGGCACCGGAGAGGGCCAGCAGGGTGCCCAGATTGGAGTCACCAAACGCCTTGATAAAGAGCGCGCAGAAGAAGGCCATCACCATGTAGGAGCCCATCTTGTTCATGGTGGCCGACATGGCATCGATCACATCCTTGCCACTCTTGAAGCTGCCTGCGACAAAGCCGTAGACAATCCCGGGAAGGATAAAGAGCAGGAAGATGAGCGGCACTATGGACTTCATCACTGGCGCGGCGAAGGTGGTCAGAGAGCCATCAGCAGCACGCAGCGGTGAGTCGCTCGGGGAGAGCGCCAGCGCCAGCAGCACGATAGCCGCCAGCATGGCAAACCCGGCCCAGTTGAAGGCCCGGCTCTCTTGCGCGCTGTAGCACCCCATCTCGTCGGCACTCTCCAGATCCTCGTTGAGCGCCACATGCTTGAGGCGCGGCTCCACCACCTTTTCGGTGACGAACCAGCCGACGCAGATGATCAGCAACGAAGAGGCACCGGTAAAGATGATGTTGCACAGGGTGTTGACCATGTAGTCAGGATCGAGCAACTGAGCGGCGGACTGGGTAAAACCCTGCAGCAACGCATCCCCGCCGGAGGGCAGGAAGTTGGCGGCAAAACCGCCGGAGACACCGGCAAAGGCAGCGGCGATCCCCGCCAGCGGATGGCGTCCGGCAGCGTGGAAGATGATGCCACCGATGGGGATCACCAGCACATAACCCGCATCTGCGGCGGTGTGGCTGACGATCGCTACCAGGATCAGCATGGGAGTGAGAAAACGGGCAGGCGTCACTTTGAGCAACTTTTTCAGACCGGTATTGATAAAACCGGACTGCTCGGCCACCCCGACCCCGAGCATGGCCACCAGCACGATCCCGAGCGGGGCAAAGCCGGTAAAGGTGGTCACCATGGTGGAGAGAAACTCGGCCAGACCGGCACCGGTCAGCAGGTTGTTGACCACTACCGCTTCCCCGGTACGGGGATTGACCAGATCAAACTGGAATTGTGACAACACCCAGGAGCCGACCCAGACGATCAGCAAGGCGTAGAGGAACAGCATGGCGGGGTCGGGTAATTTGTTCCCGGCTTTCTCGACGCCATTGAGGAAACGGTTCAACCAACCTTTGGGAGGGCTGGCCGGACGGTCATTGACAGCAGCATGACTCATTATTGCGATACTCCTTTCCCTAGAAACGAGGGCGCATGCTAGCAATTCCAGCCAATCCGTCTCATGACCGATCGCAAAAGAATGATTAATTTTGATTAAATATTGCGGAATAAAATCCCAAGTTGTGGCCTAACGCACACTTGTTACTCTGCCATCACAGCATCTAGCAGTGGATAACGCCCGACCTGGCACTCCACCACAAAACCGCTCGCCTCGACTTGCGCCACCGTCAGCGGCTTGCTGAACAGATATCCCTGGAACACATAGCATCCCTGGGTCTGCAGGGCGGCCAGCTCGTGAGGCTCCTCCACCCCTTCCGCCATGATCCCCAACCCCAGATTGGTGGCCATGGCCGCAGTCGCCCGGATCACCGGCAAGTTGAGACCGACCACAAAGGAGCGATCCAGCTTGATGTTGTTGATCGGCAACCGGTTGAGATAGGCCAGCGAGGAGTAGCCGGTACCGAAATCATCGATGGCAATCTTGATCCCCTGCTCGCTCAAATCATCGAGAATGCCGAGGCACCCCTTCATATCGAGCATCAGCACGGTTTCGGTCAGCTCCAGCGTCAACAGGGAGGCATCCACCCCGTGCAGCTCCAGCTGCTGGCGAACTTGCCCGGGCAGCGCCGACGAGAGCTGGAAACCGGAGAGGTTGACGGAGACCGGAACCCGCTGATGGAAGCGCTTCTGCCAGCTGGCTACCTGTGCCAGCGCGGTGGAGAGCACCCAGCTGCCGATCTCGCGGATCAGCCCCATCTCTTCGGCCAGCGGGATAAATTCCACCGGCGAGACATGGCCGAGCACCGGGTTGTACCAGCGCAGCAGCGCCTCGTAACCGATCAGACGCCGTTTGGCGGCATCGACCTGCGGCTGGTAACAGAGGCTCAGCTCCTGACGGCCGATGGCCTTGGCCAGAAACTGTTTGAGATTGAGCTTGCGCTGCAGGGTCTGTTGCATGCTGGGGGTGAAACGCTGCCAGCGCAGCCGCCCCATCTGCTTGGCCTGATACATGGCCATATCGGCACGGGTGATAAGGTTGTCCCCGTCATCCGCATCATCGGGATAGATGGCGATACCGATACTGCCGCCGATGGTCACCTCCGGCAGCCCGCTCAGTTGCAGCGGCTTGGTCATCTGGGAGAGCATCTGATCGGCCACCTCTTGCGCCCGATCCCCCTGATTGCCCAGCGGCACCAGTGCTGTGAATTCATCGCCACCGAGGCGAGCCAGCTCCACATCCCGCGGGCAAATCTGTTTGAGGCGACCGGCGACCCGCTCCAGCAGGCGATCTCCCGCCTTGTGGCCGTAGTTGTCGTTGACCAGCTTGAAGTTGTCCAGATCCATGAACACCAGCGCGAAACGCTCCCCCAGCCCGCAATAGGCCTCAAGGGATTTCATCAAGCCATACCGATTGAGCAGGCCGGTCAGGGAGTCGTGCCAGGCGAGGTGGCGATGCTCCAGCTCTTCGAGTTTGCGATCGGTAATATCCCGCATGGTGAGCAGAATGCGGGCCCCCTGCTGGATATAGCGGAACTGATACTGGAACCAGCGCATCCCCTTGAGGGTTCGGCACTCCCCCTCGGTCACCACTTCATCGAGACGGGAGAGCTTCTGGTAGAAGCTGTCATCATTGCCGGAGAAAACCTGGGAGAGCTTGGCGATCTGGTGGCCGAAACACATTTCGAAGTGATAGTTACCACTCTCGAACACACCATGGCTATCGAACAGGCAGGCAAGGGTATCGCCGGTTGCCAGCGAGGACTCCTGATAGAGGGTATCGGAGTCGAGCACCGCTTCGGTCATCATCATCAGCCGGCCAGCCAGTTGAATACCGGAGAGGCGCAGATAGATCTGCTTCTTGACCCCCTTTGGGGACAGGGTCCACCACTCGTTGTAACTGCGCCCCTGCTGAAAATCACCCAGATAGCGCTGCAACAGCAGATCGATGGCGGTTGCCATATCGGCAGAGAAGTCGCGGGAGCAGAGTTCGTCGAGAGACGTCGCCTCCCACACGGAGAGCGCGGCGCTGTTTGCCCAGAAAATATGGTGATGCTCGATGTCATAAACCCAGATCGGGGTATGCAGAACATCCATCGTCTTCAGTAACCGTTCGTCAAGCGTATTCATCTGGTCAAGGTCATTCATGCTGGATGGTCACTGGTTAACCGGAAAACAGATCTGGCAAACCGCTAGCTGCAGAATGCAAGGTGCAAATACCTCTCGGCCATTATCCCTTTTCACATAGCCAAGAGCGGACAAAACTATTTCAGATATCAACAACAGGGTAGCCTGTGCGGCAATACTACAAAGGACTCAGCCAAGGACCCTGTTAATCCAGGCAAATCATATAGTCGATTTTTAACTTTTTTCCCCAGTAAAAACAAGCACTAAGAGCTATCCACTCGAGACCTTGAAAGAGCAATTGCATATTTGCTGCGACAAATTTGTTATTAACATTTAAATCAATGGTGGAAATAGTCATCACTCTCTGTCACAAAGCTTCCATTAATTAACCAAGCGGATGGATAAACAGCCAAAAAAACGCCAAAACGGACAAAAATAGTTCACTAAGGCGGAATTGATATACCCCAAATTCATTTTTCAACAGGCAATGAGCAAAACCCGAATATATGATCTGCATCACATTGGCTGTGGATGGCAAACCACCCCGGCTGAGTACGCAGAGCAACCCAGATTCCTTCCATCAGGTTGCAATATCGGCCTTCGCTCGCAGTTATAGCGGAATCAATCAGGGAATATGGCAAACATCACTGCCGTAGTACCATTTGGCATCGTGCCGAAATAATCACCAGCTCGGGGAAACTGAGATGACGGGCGGGTGGATAACTGGTATCAACAGAAATCGAATCCAGATCAATTAAACGCTGAATTACCCTTGCCAACCCGGAACGCTCTTTTTATGGTTGCCCCCTTGTTACACCCAGAACAGCGTTTATGAAGCACATCGAAGAGTTCTACCTGTTCGTCAAGGTGGTGCAAGAGGGAGGATTCTCCCACGCTGCAGCCGCACTGGGCATGCCAACAGGCACCATCAGTCGACGCATTTCCCAGCTGGAAGAGCAACTGGGTTGCTCCCTGCTACATCGCTCTACCCGCAAGCTCCGCCTTACCGATGATGGCCTAAGATACTACGAACGTCTCTGCACGCCACTCGCACAAATCGAGCAGGCCACCAGCGAGATCCAGGGTCAAGAGGCCGATATCACCGGGCTTATCCGGGTAGCGGCGCCCATCGCGCTCTCCAACACCATCCTCATCGATATGCTGGCCGAATTCGGGCTGCACTATCCCGAGGTACAGTTCGATATCACCCAGACCAATGATCACCAGCACCTGTTCGACAATGATCGGGACCTGGTGTTCTTCAACGGTGAGCTGCCCCAGTCGCTGCCCAATGCGATCTGTCTCGGCCATATCGAGTACGGCCTGTTTGCCTCACCACTCTATTTGACCAAGAAGGGCACCCCCTCCCATCCCAACCAGCTGGAAGAGCATGATCTCATCTACTGCTGGCCTCACCAGCACTGGCAGCTGACCGACAAGGATGGCCAGAGCGTCTGCATCAAACGCAGCGCCAAACTGACCGTCAACCAGACCCAGGCCGCGGTACGCGCAGCCCGGCGTCATCTGGGGATCGTCAACGCCCCACTGCACTATCTGAGCAGCTTCCTCCATGACGAGCAGCTGGTGCCGGTACTGACCGACTGGCAAACCGGCAATCGCCCCTTCTACATGTTGTGTTGCCAGCACCAGTTCGCTCCGTTGCGTGTTAAGATGTTCGTTGAATTTGTTGAAAAATACTCAGCACGCTATCGCAATCGGCAGTGGGACAACCAATTTTCACAAGGTGATAGCCTCACCCATTGCATCTGACCGTTAGCGGGCCACACTTATAGCATCCCTTGCCAACAGAGCCTGCCTAACGCCATGAATGTATTGATATGTGATGACTCCGGGTTCGCCCGCAAACAGCTGGCGCGGGCGCTCCCGGCCGACTGGAAAGTCGATTTGCACTACGCAGCCAATGGTCTCGAAGGGATCGAACAGGTGCTGATGGGTCATGGCGATCTCATCTTCCTCGATCTGACCATGCCGGAAATGGACGGTTACGGCGTGCTGGAGACCCTCCAACGGGAGGGTCTACGCAACAAGGTGATCGTGGTCTCCGGGGATATCCAGCCAGAGGCCTATCAACGGGTCATGGGGCTGGGGGCGCTCGATTTCATCAAGAAACCCGCCGCCCCCGAGACCCTGCTCGCCCTGCTCAAAAAGCATGATTTCTGGAGCGCCGCCCCGAGCGGTCAACCAAGCGCCCCCGAGCAGCAGCCAAACGGCGTGGTAGCCGATGCAGGCGTCAAGATCACCCCCGAAATCCGCGATGTCTATCAGGAGCTGGCCAACGTCTCCATGGGTCAGGCCGCCGACTTGCTGGCTCGTCTGCTCAACGCCTTCGTGGTACTGCCTATCCCCAACGTCAACGTGCTGGAAGTATCAGAGTTGCATATGGCCCTCTCGGCCGCTGCGGATTCAGATACCCTCTCCGCCGTCTGTCAGGGGTTTATCGGAGCGGGGATCGCCGGTGAAGCGCTGATCCTGTTCCATGACTCCAGCTTCAAAGATTTGGCCAAGCTGATGAACCATCAGGGGACGCTGGATCGCACCGCCGAACTGGAGCTGTTGATGGATACCGCCAACGTGCTGATCGGCGCCTTCCTGCGCGGCTACGCCAACCAGCTCGACACCCCCTTCAGTCAGGGGCACCCGGTGGTGCTCGGCCAGCACAGACCCATCAACGAGCTGATCAACACCAACAAGAGTCGCTGGCGCCGCACGCTCGCCATCGAGATCAACTACCGGATCCAGGATTACGCGGTGCAGTGTGATCTGCTGCTGCTGTTTACCGAAGATTCCATCGCCACCATGAACAACAAAATCATGCACATGCTCTAGGAGTGACTATGGAAATCCGTGAATTTCATTGGCTGATGAACATAGTCCAGAACCTGGACGTAGGCTTGGTTGTGCTCGACAAGGAGTACAAGGTACAGGTGTGGAACGGCTTTATGGAGAGCCACAGCGGCCGACTGGCCAGTGACGTGCGCGATGGCGTACTGTTCGAGCTCTTCCCCGATGTGGACAGAGCCTGGTTCGAACGCAAGGCCAACATGGTCTTCAAACTCAACAACCGCGCCTTCAGCACCTGGGAGCAGAAGCCCTATCTGCTGCGTTTCTCCAACTACCGCCCCATTACCGGCTCGGCCCCCCACATGTTCCAGAACCTGACCCTGGTGCCACTGGCCGATTTCGGCGGTCAGGTGACCCACATCGCGGTGATGATCTACGATGCCACTGATGAGGCCATGCTGATGAGCGGCCAGCGGCAGGCTTGAGCTTGCAGCAAATAACAGAGGGCGCCGCGGCGCCCTCTGTTATTTCGGTATGAACAGGTCTTGGTATAACCTCTACCTCACCAGCCGTCTCAACGCGCCCCGAGATACTCGGTGAAGGCGTCGATCACCTCTTCAATATCGTCATCGTTGATTTGCAGATGGGTCACCAGCCGCAGCTCGCCGTAACCGGAGAAGAGGATCCCCCGCTCCTTCATAAAAGCGAGCAGAGGGGCCGATTCCCCCTCACGCAGCCGCAGGAACACCATGTTGCTCTGCACCAGCGAGAGGTCGAGCTCGATGCCCGGGAGTGCAGCCAACCCTTCGGCCAGCCGTTTGGCACGGCGGTGATCATCGGCCAGACGGGTCACATGCTGCTCGAGGGCAAACAGACCGGCTTGCGCCAGAATCCCCGCCTGACGCATGCCACCCCCCAGCATCTTGCGTAGGCGGCGCGCACGGGCGATGAAATCGTGGCTGCCCACCAGCAGCGAGCCCACTGGTGCCCCCAACCCCTTGGAGAGACAAATCGAGATGCTGTCAAACGGTGCAGCGATCACCCCGACCGGGGTCTCGCTGGCCACGGCGGCGTTAAAAAGCCGAGCGCCATCAAGATGAAGCTTCAAGCCGCGCTCGGCAACGAATGCCCCCATCTCCTGCAGATAGGAGAGCGGCAGCACCTTGCCGTTGTGGGTGTTCTCAAGGCAGATCAGGCGAGTCTGGACGAAGTGGGCATCATCAGGGGCCAGCGCGGCCCTGATATCATCGAATGCCAGCGTGCCATCGTGCTGCATCGGCAAGGGTTGCAGGGCTACGGAGCCCAGCACGGCACTCCCCTGCGCTTCATAGCGATAGATGTGAGCGGCGTTGCCGAGGATGGCCCCCTCACCGCGCTGACAGTGGCTCATCACCGCCAACAGATTGGACATGGTGCCGGACGGCACAAACAGCGCCGCCTGTTTGCCCAGCAATCTGGCCCCAAAGGCCTCCAGCGCGTTGACGCCCGGATCTTCACCATAGACATCGTCACCGACTTCGGCGTGGAGCATGGCTTGACGCATGGCGTCAGTAGGCTGGGTGACGGTGTCACTTCGTAAATCGATATAGCGCATGAGATCCCTCCTGAAACAGGAGAGTGACGTTAGCCATGCGCCCCTCGCTTGGCAAGGGGCGCATGAGCAGAATGTGAAGCCAATAGACGTCCATAGAACCCGCAGGCGGGATTTACCAAGGCAGCGGCTGACCGTTGAGATCCAGCAGCTGGCCCGATTGGGTCAACGATAACCCCTTGATGAGATTGAGCAGTTTCACAGCCACCTCGGCCGGATCCTGCAATTGCGCCACAGGCAACTCGCTCAGAAAGGGGGTATTCATCGGGGAGTCCATCAAGCCGGGCGCAACGGCCACCACCCCTGCTTGCGGGAAACGCTGCGTCCACTCAAGGGCCAGGGTTTTCACCCCCATGTCGAGGGCCGCCTTGCTCATCCGGTAGCTGTAACGTCCCCCCTCCAGATTGGCGGTGATGGAGCCCGCCAGATCAGAGATGGCACAGAGCCACAGCGGATGGTCATTGCCCATCAACCGACTGAAACGGGCAGCCAGCGCCAGTGTTGGCCAGGCATTGGCCAGCAGGCTGTCGCACAGCCACTTGGGGTGCACCTCTTCGACCCGCCGCTCCGGCATAAAGCTGACATCGTGCAACAGGCCGATGGTGTTGATTACCACGGTGGGGAGCGGATCGGTGTCGTAGAGGGTAAACAGGGCGTCGAACGAGATGGCGTCCACCTCTTGCAGCGGGAAGAAGGCCCCCATCTCGATCCCTTTTGGATAGGTGCGCCCGGCCAGAAGGAAGGACTCCCCCCTTGCCATCAGCTCTCTTGCCAGCGCCGAGCCCAGCGCACCGCTTCCGAGGATCAAGTAGCTCATCGCCCATTCCATGGAGACTTATCTTGCTTAGAGCGTATCAGAATAATCAACCGGCCGTGACACGACCAAAGGGTAATATGCCCCTCATCACGCTTCCCCCAGATGGCGACCAAACTCCCGCGCCAGCGCCAAGTCGAGAAAACCGTCCGCTTTCTTGTGGGTGCGCAAAAACTGGTAATAGGCGAGCAGGGTGACCAGTGCCTCCTCATCGGGCAGCCCCACCCCGGGTTGCTGCTCGCCCAGCAGTAGCTGCGCCGCTGCCAGCGCCTCCCTGTCTACCACTTCCGCCTGACGGTAGAGATAACCGCAGCCGGTTGCCAGCCACTCCAGCGAGCAGTTGGCCCCCATGGCGATCTGGTTGGCCCGCGCCAGGCCAGGCTCGGCTCCCTTCAAATATTTGCGGATCAGCGCTTCACTGAGCCCCACCTTGCGGGCAAACGCGCTCACGCTCATCTCCCCGATCAGGCTCTGCAAGCGCTCGGCAAATCCTTCCATCCAACTCTCTCTCCTACTCTGCGATCAGAACCAAAGTTCGAATCATGCCACTGCCCATTATTGCTTTGCCAGCCACATGAGGCCAAGATGCCCGCAGTCATCTATGTTGCACATCGTTTTCGCATCGTGTTTTTCAAGGAGTCAACCATGTCTGTATCCCGTGTCGCCCTGCATCCGCAAGGCCCCACCTTCTCTCGCCTCATCATGGGTTACTGGCGCCTGATGGAGTGGCAGCTCTCTCCGGCCGCTCTGCTCGATCTGATGAAATATCATCTGGATCTGGGGGTCACCACCATCGATCACGCCGATATCTATGGTGGCTACCAGTGCGAAGAGGCCTTTGGTCAGGCCCTGCGCCTCGAGCCTTCCCTGCGCAGCCGGATGGAGATCGTCACCAAGTGCGGTATCGCCCTCACCGCCAAGCCGGAGCATGCTCTCAACCACTACAACACCGGCAAGGACCATATCATCGCCAGCGCCGAGGCCTCGCTGCGCAAGCTCGGCACCGACCATCTGGACCTGCTGCTGATCCACCGCCCGGATCCCCTGATGAACGCCGATGAAGTGGCCGACGCCTTTATCACCCTGAAACAGGCGGGCAAGATCAAGCACGCCGGGGTATCCAACTTCACCGCCCGTCAGTTCGAGCTACTGCAATCGCGCCTCCCCTTCCCGCTGGTCACCAACCAGCTGGAGATCTCGCCGCTTCATCAGGAAGGGACCCTCGATGGTACCCTGGATCAGTGCCAGCAGCTTGGCATCAAGCCGATGGCCTGGTCATGTCTCGGCGGCGGCCGACTGTTCAGCGATGACGCCTATGCCCCGCTGCGTGCCGAACTGGAGCAGATCCGTCAGGAAGTGGGCGCCCAGACTATCGAGCAGGTGGTCTACGCCTGGGTAATGATGTTGCCAAGCCAGCCGCTGCCATTGATTGGCTCCGGCAAACGAGAGCGGATTGCTGCCGCCGTGGCCGCCGAATCCATCGTCCTCAATCGCCAGCAGTGGTTCCGCATCCGCAAGGCGGCGCTCGGTTACGACGTCCCCTGATAACAGCAAAACGTCCAGAAACAAAAACGGCATGGGGGAAACCCATGCCGTTTTGTTATTGCCGAGGCACCTTAGCGGTGGCGCTGTTGCGGGCGACCACGGGGAGCATCTGTCTTCGGTTTGGCCTGGTTGACGGTGATGGTACGGCCACCGACTTCAGTACCATGCAGACCAGCGATGGCCTTCTCGGCATCACCATTGACCGGCATTTCAATAAAACCAAACCCCTTTGACTGACCGGTATCGCGGTCGATGATGATATCAACCTTGTCGACCTGTCCAAACTGGCTGAACAGGGTTTTCAGTTCGTCGGCCGTCATCCGGTACGACAGATTTCCTACGTAAATCTTCATGCCATCCACTCTCGATTCAAGGTGCCTTCTCTATGCAATTCCCAGCATAACGGTAAGGGCACAACCCCTATGCCGGACCTGCCATGGCTTCATGCCGTGGCCTTCTCCACACTGTCGTCAAGTGATTGATCTCTTGGGTTAACAGTGCAGACAAGATCAATTCGAGTCACTGGCAGTATCTGAGCTTTGCCGGGAATTGTCGAGAAAATAGTCGACTCAGGCCGATTGCAGATCTGACAACCGTTGCGCCAGCATCCGGCGACCGTGCCAGGCCCGTTTAAAGCCGAAGCGATAGACAGACGGGCTCACCAGATGCAGCTCCCCCGCCTTGAGATCCAGCAAGGCCATGGCCGCCGCCAGCTCCTCTTCACTCAGTTGCAGATCGAGGCTGAAGTCGAGCCACTGGCCGTCGTGGCCCACTCGCCTCTCCCGTTCGAGCGCCACCAGCTGGCTGCGGGGCAGTGCCAGCGCCTCATCCTTGTTGCCATTGAGCAGATAGATATGCTGTTCATCCCACCCCAGCTCCGCCAGTCGCCAGGGCTGCCAGCTGCGGGGCAGCGACACCATGATCCCGGTGATGCCACCAAAGACCACGCCCACCCAGTTGAGCAGCGCCATGGCGCCCCAACCATCCCACAAGGAGGCCGCCACCACGCCCCAACTCACCAGCAACAGCATAAAAATGACGCAGCGATAGCGAACCGCTGGCGGCATCAACAGCTGCACCTGGGAACCGGCAAGCAAGGATGTAATACGCATGAAAAGCTCCTGTCATCACAAAATGGCGCCATTGTGAATAGGCATCAGGATGCTGACAAGGGGGTTTTCTTTGTCATCCCCCTATAAAATCAATACCATGGCGTAAATGATTCTCAGTGGAACCCGCTTCTTGACCAGCTCGCAACCCTGTGTGCGCTTTTGTGGCGTCGACAAATTCTATGGCGACTTTCAGGCTCTTCATCACATCGATCTCACCATTGAACGGGGAGAGAAGTGGGTCATCTGTGGCCCGTCAGGCTCGGGAAAATCGACCCTGATCCGCACCATCAACGGGCTGGAGGGGATCGACGGCGGCCAGCTATTCCTGTTTGGCGAGCCGGTAACCCCCGCCTACTTGCGTCGCCTGCAAGGTCGGGTCGGCATGGTGTTTCAGCAGTTCAACCTCTTCCCCCATATGACGGTGCTGGAAAACCTGATGGTGGCGCCGGTGCATACCCTGGGGCTGCGCCCTCAGGAGGCCAAAGCCCGGGCGAGCGGGCTGCTCGAGCGGGTGCGCATTCAGGCACAGGCCGACAAATACCCCCACCAGCTCTCCGGCGGCCAGCAGCAGCGGGTCGCCATCGCCCGCTCCCTCTGCATGCAACCCGAGCTGATGCTGTTTGACGAGCCCACCTCCGCCCTCGACCCCGAGATGATCCGTGAAGTGCTCGATGTGATCCGCGAGCTGGCTGACGAGGGGATGACCCTGATCTGCGTCACCCACGAGATGGGCTTTGCCCGTCAGGTGGCGGATCGGGTGCTCTTTATGGACGAGGGAAAGATCATCGAATCGGCCCCGCCCGCCCAGCTGTTCAGCGCCCCCCGGCACCCGCGCACCCAGGCCTTCCTCGAACAGGTGCTCAGCTATCATGGCTAGGCTCAAACGCACCCGCCAGCTCGGCTGGTTGTCAGGCACAGTCATGCTCTCTGCGCTACTGGGCTGGGCGCTCTATAGCGGCGCTCGCCAGATGGGTTATGAGTGGCAGTGGCCGCGGGTGTTGCCCTTTCTCGGTGAATGGGATGAGGGAACCTTTTATGCCGGCCCCCTGCTAAACGGCCTGCTGGTCACTTTGCAGGTGGCGCTGCTCAGCCTGTTGGGCACTCTGGCGGTCGGGGTGTGCGTGGTTAGCCTGCGGCTGCTCCCCTCCCGGCTCGGCCCCTGGCTCGCCATCGCCTATCTGGCGCTGGTGCGCACCACGCCCCAGCTGGTGCAGCTCTATATTCTCTATTTCTTGCTGGGCCCCATGCTGGGACTGGCCCCCCTTGCCTGCGCCGTGTTGAGCCTCTCCCTCTATCAGGGGGCCTTCACCGCCGAGGTCTTGCGTGCAGGCGTACAGGCCATTCCCAAAGGACAGTGGGAGGCAGCCCACTCCCTTGGCTTGTCGCGAACCATCACCCTGCGCAAGGTGATCCTGCCCCAGCTGGTGCGCATCACCTTGCCGCCGCTCACCAACGAGCTGATCTCCCTTATCAAACATTCGGCGCTGGTGAGTGTGATCGCCATCTTCGATCTGACCAACGAAGGGCGTACTCTGGTTGCCGATACGTTTCTGACCTTTGAGGTGTGGTTTACCGTGGCTGCCCTCTATTTGCTGTTAACCCTGACGCTGTCAGCCTGTTCGCGGGCGCTGGCCCGTCACCTGAATCCGGACAAACAAGGACGCTAACCATGAATCTGTCACTCAAGACCACCCTGTCGGGCGCAGCCCTGCTGCTGGCAAGCCTGCTCACTCCGGCACTGGCAGAAACTGCCCCCTCCGACACCCAAGCGCAGATCGAGCAGAGCGGTACCCTGCGGGTCGGCATGTCCACCTTCGCCCCCTGGGCGATGCGCGACAAGCAGGGGGCCCTGATCGGTTTCGAGATTGACGTGGCCCGTCGCCTCGCCACAGATAACGGCTGGCAGGTAGAGTTCGTGCCTACCGCCTGGGATGGCATCATCCCCTCCCTGTTGGCGAAAAAATATGACGTCATCATCGGCGGCCTCACCATCACCCCCGAGCGGGAGAAGAGCGTGCGCTTCACCCAGGCCTACTCCCATTCGGGGGTGCAGCTGGCTGCCTCCAGCACCATGGCCAAAGAGAAGAAAACCGTGGCGGACTTCAACCAGCGCGGGGTGATCCTGGCGGTACGTCGTGGCGCCTCACCGGTACAGGTGGCAAAAGAACACTTCCCCAAGGCCACCCTGCGCCAGTTTGATGACGAGTCACAGGTATTTCAGGAGGTGCTGAACGGCCGCGCTCACGGCGCCCTCTCCTCTTCCCCGAAACCCGAGCAAGAGGCGCTGCGCCACCCCGATGCCCTCTTTATGCCGTTTGCCGAGCCGTTGGCACAAGGCGATGAAGGCTTTGCCCTGCGCAAGGGGGATGATGCCCTGGCTGAGCAGTTCAACGAGTGGATCGCCGCCCGTCAGGCCGATGGCTGGCTCAAGGCGCGCCATGACTACTGGTTCAAGTCGCTGGCGTGGGAAGCGCAGGTCGCCAATCCCTGATGCTGATGGCCCTCAAACAGACCATCCGGCGCATCGTCCGTGGGGCATGTCGGAACATCAACTGGCTGGATGGGGCGATCGCCCTGATCCTGCTGCTGGCTGGCCTCTGGCTGGCCAGCCGCCTGCACATCGGGGTGGCCTATCAGTGGCGCTGGCATGAAGCCTTCGATCTGCTGTTCACCCCTGGCCCTCACGGCGAGTTGCCCTACTTTTTCAGCGGTCTGCTCACCACCTTGCGCATCGCCCTGCTCGGCATGGTACTGGCGCTGCTGCTCGGTACTGCGCTGGGGGTAGCCGCCTTCAGCCGCCGCCCCTGGCTGGTGATGCCCGCGACCCTGTTTATCCAGCTGATCCGCAATCTGCCGCCGCTGGTTTTTATCTTCATCTTCTACTTCTTTATCGCCAACCAGCTGCTGCCTGCGAGCGGCCTCTCCCGCTGGCTCGGCACCGTATCACTCTCCCCGTGGCAAGAGGCGCTGTTTGGCCCACCATCCCGCTGGGAAAACCTCATCTCAGGCACCCTTTGTGTCGGCATGATCAGCGCCGCCTTCGTCGCCGAGATCGTCCGCGCAGGGCTGGCCGCCATCCCCCGTGGCCAGTGGGAGGCGGCGCAGAGTCTCGGGCTATCCCCCTGGGTGCGGCTGCGCCATGTGATCCTGCCGCAGGCCATGCTGCTGATGCTACCCCCCCTCACCGGTCAGCTCATCGCGCTGGTGAAGGATACCGCCATCGTTTCCCTTATCTCGGTGCAGGAGCTCACCTTCGTCGGCACCGAGATGGCCAACTCCAGCGGACTGGTCTACGAGATCTGGCTGCTGGTGGCCGCGGCCTATTTATTTATATGTTTGAGTCTGTTCGTATTGCTGAGCCGACTCGAAGCAAGACAAGGAGCACGTACATGCTGACGTCCCTGTTGCTGGCGACTGTATTGCAAGCGGAAGCCATCGGTGGTTATGCCGCCGGTTGCCTGAAAAACGGCGTATCCCTGCCCCTTGAAGGGCCGGGTTATCAGGTGATCCGCACCAAGCGGCTGCGCTACTACGGCCACCCCGACCTCATCCACTATCTGCAAGCGCTGGCCAACCAGACCCGCATGGCCGGGCTGCCAGATCTCTACATCGCTGATCTGGCGATGGCCCGTGGCGGCCCCTTTACCTCTGGCCATCGCAGCCATCAGACCGGACTTGATGCCGATATCTGGTTTCGCATGGCCAACCGCCCCATCAGCAAATGGGAGCAGGATGCCCCCAAGGAGTGGGCACTGATCGACGAACCCAGCTACAAAATGTTACCGGGCCGCTTTGGCCCACAGCAGCTCACCCTGCTGCGGCTGGCGGCCAGCAAACCCGAGGTGGCCCGCATCTTCGTCAATCCGGTGATCAAATCCGCGGTCTGCCAACAAGCTGGTAACGAACCCTGGGTCGCCAAGCTACGCCCCTGGGTGGGCCACTTCAGCCACTTCCACGTGCGGCTGCGCTGCCCGGTCGGCAGCCCCGATTGTGAACCCCAGGCTCCCATTCCGCCCGGCAATGGCTGCGGGGAAGAGCTGGCATCCTGGCTAAAAGACAAGCCCCAGTTGCCCAAGGTCTCCGGCATCAACAAGCGACCTGAGCTACCTGCGCGTTGTGGCAACTGACCCCAAGCTGGTATGGTGGTGCACTCTTGGTCGTACACCATCCATGGCGCACTATCGACTCGAAATACCAAAGGAGAACAACAAGATGGCCACATCACTCTGGCGCAGAACCACGCAGAGCCTGTTGACCCTGACCCTGCTGCTCGGCCTGACCGGCTGCGGCATGAACAATATTCCGACCCTGGATGAGCAGGTCAAGGCAAGCTGGGGGCAGGTTGAGAACCAGTATCAGCGCCGTGCCGATCTCATTCCCAATCTGGTCGCCACCGTCAAGGGCTACGCCAGCCATGAGCAGGAGACCCTCAAAGCGGTCACCGATGCCCGTGCCCGGGTCGGCAGCGTGCAGGTGAGCGATCCTGCCCAGCTCAAGGAGTTTGAAGCGGCGCAGAACCAGCTCTCAAGCGCCCTCTCCCGCCTGATGGTGGTGGTAGAACGCTACCCCGAGCTGAAAGCGGATCAGCAGTTCCTTGCCCTGCAGGCCCAACTGGAAGGCACCGAGAACCGCATCTCGGTGGCTCGTCGCGACTATATCGAGGCGGTACGCCAATTCAATACCGAGATCCGCACTTTCCCCGGCGTCATCTGGTCCAAGCTGCTCTACTCGGATCTGGAGGCCAAACCCAGTTTCAGTGCCAAACCCGGTGCCGATGAGGCGCCCAAGGTCAGCTTCCAATGAAGATGATGCTGCGCTGGTTTCTTCCCTGTCTGCTGCTCTGGGCCACAGCCCTGCAAGCGGCACCGGACTTCCCGACGCTGAGCGGACGGGTGGTGGACGAAGCCAGTCTGATGTCCCGCAAACAGGCCCATCAACTGACCCAACAGCTGGCCGCCTTTGAAAAGCGCAGCGGTATCCAGCTGGTGGTGGTCTCTGTCGACAGCCTCGATGGGGAGACTATCGAGGAGTACGGCTACCAGCTCGGTCGCCACTGGGGGATCGGCCAGAAAGACAAGAACAATGGCGTGCTGTTGCTGATCGCCCAGGATGAGCGCAAGGTTCGCATCGAGGTAGGCTATGGATTGGAAGGCGCCCTGCCCGACGCCATCGCAGCCAACATCATCCATGGCCGCATCCTGCCCGCCTTCAAGCGCGGCGATATGGTGGCCGGGATCATGGCGGGCAGCCAGAGCATCATGAAGGCACTCGCCGGAGAATATCAGCCGGTCGAGCAGCCAAAGAGTGACAACGGTGGCGGCCCCTGGCTGTTTATTCTGGTGGTGATTGCGATGATCGTGCTCCACAACCTGCGCGGGGGTGGTGGCGGTGGGCCGGGAGGACGACGTCGGTCGACTTACATGGCTGGTGGATTGGGTGCCGGCTCCTTTGGTGGTCGCTCCGGCGGCGGATTCAGCGGTGGCGGCGGCAGTTTTGGCGGCGGCGGAGCCTCCGGTGGCTGGTAACAGGAGTAAAGAGACAAATCATGATTTCTAAACAGTTCTTCCACACGCTTCAGGCAAAGGTGCGCGAAGCGGAGCTAGAGACTGATGCTGAACTGGTCACCGTGCTGGCCCCGGCCAGCGATGGCTATCGCTACATTCCCACCCTCTGGGCGGCGCTGCTGGCGATGCTCACCCCGCTGCTGGTGTTCCAGCTCGGCTTCTGGCTCGGCTGGTACGAAATCCTGCTGGTGCAGTGGTCAGTCTGGCTGCTGCTGAGCCTGCTGTTCCACTGGACCCCCATCAAGATGCGGCTCATCCCGAAGAAGGTTCGCCAGCACCGGGCGGCCCTGATGGCTCGCCTGCAATTTGTCGAGCAGGGACTGCACCGCACCCGCGACCGGCTCGGGGTGCTGATCTTCGTCTCGGCTGCCGAGCACTATGTAGAAATACTGGTAGATGACGGCATCGCCCAGCATATCGACAACGGCCAGTGGCAGGAGATCATCGACGACTTCGTGGCGCGAGTGCGCAACAAGGAGATCGAACAGGGTTTTCTGGAGTGCGTGGAGCGCGTTAGCGCCATTCTGACCGATGCCTTCCCGGCCACCCGAGATCAAAACGAGCTGCCGGACAGTCTGATCATCCTCGACAAGCCCTGATCCGGTTTAAAAAACCGGCATTCTGCGCAAGGGTTAGGCATTCGGAAAAGATTATGAAAAATAAGGGGAAAAGAGGTTGACCCACACAGCCCTTTCCCCTAAATTACGCCCCGTTCCAGCGCAACAGCGCAGCGAACGAAAATTTGGTGAGGTGTCCGAGTGGCTGAAGGAGCACGCCTGGAAAGTGTGTATACGGCAACGTATCGAGGGTTCGAATCCCTCCCTCACCGCCAAATCTAAAAAAACCGACCTCAGGGTCGGTTTTTTGCTTTCCGGCAAACGCAAACACCTATGCCGACAAGTGAGCCAGAGCCACGCAGTGGCAGATCATCCACACACTCATCCCCCGGTTTGCAAAGCCCTGATGGAACATCACCGCTTTTCGTATTGCCAGCACCCGCCCCCTACCTTGCTTTTGTGCTTGCCCCACCCGACAAGCGTTCCTTCCTGTCACAACAGGAGCAACAAGATGATTGCAATGCCATCTTATGGCCGCAACACGCCTTCTTATTATGGACGTTACCCAGCGCCCATTAATTGCTCAGCGATTGGATTTCATTTTGAAAAACTGATACTTAAGTAGCTACACTAGCCATTATCAACATGCAGGGACGTGTAAAAAATGAGCTTGATTGGCTTGGTACTGGCGTTGATCGCCATCCTTGGCGGCAACATGATCGAGGGTGGTCATCCCAGTGCACTGCTCGATCTGCCCGCATTTCTTATCGTGATAGGTGGCACCATAGGTGCTGCGCTGACCCAGTTCCCTTTCTCCGTCGTCGGCAGCACCATGAGGCGTTTCAAATGGCTGCTCTCTCCCCTCAAACTCGACCTGCTGGAACAGGCACAGTTGCTGGAGACCCTGGCAGGCAACGCCCGCCGCAGCGGTATGCTGGCGCTGGAAGGGATGATCGAGGAGATCAAGGATCCCTTCCTGAAGAAAGGGGTGCAGATGATGGTCGATGGCTACGAGAAGGCCAAAATCCACGAGGTGCTGGAGAACGAGATCGAGTTCGAGCAGGAAGATCTCGAACAGACGGTCAAATTCTATGAAGCCATGGGCGGCTACTGCCCGACCATGGGGATCGTCGGGGCGGTATTTGGCCTGATCCACGCCATGGGTCTGCTGGATGCCCCCGACAAACTGGGTGGCGCCATCGCGGTGGCCTTTATCGCCACCATCTACGGGGTATCCGCCGCCAACCTGATCTTCTTGCCGTTCGGCAACCGCTACAAAGGGTTCGCCCACCAGATCCGCCACTACAAGGAGATGACCCTGACCGGCATTCTCTGCATCGTGGATGGCGAATCCCAAGCGCGCCTGCAAGTTACCCTCGAACCTTATCTGGGAGGTCACGGTGGCCAAAAAGAAAAAGGCTGAAGCACCGGAGAACCACGAACGCTGGCTGGTCTCCTATGCCGACTTCATGACCCTGCTGTTCGCCCTGTTTGTGGTGCTCTACTCCTTTGCCATGGCCAAGCAGTCCGAAACCCGGGTGCTTATCCAGGGCTTTATCGAGTCGCTGGGTAAAATCGGCCTCATCTCCCCGCCTGCCGGCTCACCTTTGATGCAGGGGGGCACAGGGATTCTCGAGCCAGAATCAAAAACTACGCCGAGCAGCCCGAAAGAGGAGACTGTGCTGGAGAAAGATGCCCCCATGGCGGCATCGGACCCCTTCAACGAGACCATAGGTGCCTCGGAAAAACCGAGCGCCACCGAAGCCTGGCCCCACAAGACCAAGGAGCAGGAGTGGGTGCAGGTGACCAAGCAGAAGCTGGAACAGCAGCTAAAGGCCCAGATTGAATCGAAGGATCTGGAGGTCGAGCAGCTTGGCAGTCAGCTGGTGATCCGCATCGGCGAGAAGGCGCTGTTTCCCGCCGATTCGGCGTTCCTGCAGCCCCAGTTCATCCCGCTGGTCAACAAGATCGCCGGAATTTTGGCCAACATCCCGGGGCAGGTAGTGGTCACCGGTCATACCGACAACTCCCAAGCGCCGGTGGAGCTCTATCGCAACAACTGGGAGCTCTCTGTGCTGCGGGCCTCCTCCATCGTGCAGACCATGCTGACCAATCCCCAGCTGGATGCCAGACGAATCATCGCTCAGGGTGTTGCCGACACTCAACCCCGCTTTGCCAATGACACCCCCGAACATCGCCAGGCGAACCGCCGGGTCGATATCACCCTCTCCCAGGGCAAGGCCGCAGAAGAGTCGCTGCAACTGCTCAAGCCCTGATCCCCCCGCTCCCGCTTCGCGCGGGAGCCTCTTTTGAACACAGAATCCTGTTATGTCTATTTGTGTTATTGCCCAAATCAAGGAACTAACTGAGGACTTGGTGATCTGATCACCACCATCCTCTT
>NZ_JRJY01000070.1:0-37839 GCF_000801015.1 Aeromonas sp. ZOR0001
GCGAGTAATCGCGCTGTGTCCGTTTCACACCTTGTCCCATCGGGCTCTCCATTTATTGGGGGGAAAGGTGTAAACCATATTCAGGAAGGGACATAGCAGATAAAAAAAGCCCGCGCAGTGCGCGGGCTTGTTATCTCAGGGCAGGTTATCAGGCCTTGGATTTCTTCTTGCCTTCAACCTTGGCTTCAACCGGGGCAGCAGTTACCGGAGCGGCTTCGGTGAACGGACGACCGTAGTAGGAGTCCAGCAGAACCTGCTTCAGCTCGCTGATCAGCGGGTAGCGCGGGTTGGCGCCGGTGCACTGGTCATCGAAAGCTTCGATAGCCAGCTGGTCAACCTTGGCCAGGAAGTCAGCTTCAGTCACGCCAGCTTCGCGGATAGAGGCCGGGATACCCAGGGTAGCCTTCAGCTCGTCCAGCCAGGTCAGCAGCTTCTCGATCTTGGCAGCGGTGCGGTCACCGGCAGCAGTCAGACCCAGGTGGTCAGCGACTTCGGCGTAACGACGACGAGCTTGCGGACGGTCGTACTGGGAGAACGCAGTCTGCTTGGTCGGGTTGTCGTTCGCGTTGTAGCGGATGACGTTGCTGATCAGCAGGGCGTTGGCCAGACCGTGCGGAATGTGGAACTCGGCACCCAGTTTGTGAGCCATGGAGTGGCACACACCCAGGAAGGCGTTGGCGAACGCGATACCGGCGATGGTGGCAGCATTGTGCACCTTCTCACGAGCGATCGGGTCGTTGGCACCGTTCAGGTAGCTGGACGGCAGGTACTCTTTCAGCATTTTCAGGGCTTGCAGCGCCTGACCGTCGGAGTACTCGTTGGCCAGTACGGAAACATAGGCTTCCATGGCGTGAGTCACGGCATCGATACCACCGAAGGCACACAGGGACTTCGGCATACCCATGACCAGGTTGGCATCAACGATGGCCATGTTCGGGGTCAGCTCGTAGTCAGCCAGCGGATACTTCTGACCAGACACTTCATCGGTTACTACTGCAAACGGAGTGACTTCAGAGCCGGTACCGGAAGTGGTGGTGATACAGACCAGTTCGGCCTTCACGCCCATTTTCGGGAACTTGTAGATACGCTTGCGGATGTCCATGAAGCGCATGGCCAGATCTTCGAACGCAGTGTTCGGGTGCTCGTACATCACCCACATGATCTTGGCCGCATCCATCGGTGAACCACCGCCCAGCGCCAGGATAACGTCCGGTTTGAAGGAGTTGGCCATCTCGGCACCCTTGCGAACCACAGCCAGGGTCGGGTCAGCTTCTACTTCGTAGAACACTTCCACTTCCATATTCTGTGCTTTCAGCAGGCTGACCAGTTCATCGGCGTAGCCGTTGTTGAACAGGAAGCGGTCGGTCACGACCATGGCACGCTTTTTACCTTCCAGGTCGCTCAGAGCGATCGGCAGGGAACCACGACGGAAGTAGATGGATTTCGGAAGTTTGTGCCACAGCATGTTTTCTGCCCGTTTTGCGACTGTCTTCTTGTTGATCAGGTGCTTCGGACCCACGTTTTCGGAGATGGAGTTACCGCTCCAGGAGCCGCAACCCAGGGTCAGGGACGGAGCCATTGCGAAGTTGTACAGGTCACCGATACCGCCTTGGGTAGACGGAGTGTTGATCAGGATACGCGCGGTCTTCATCTTGTCGCCGAAGTACTTGATGCGGTCAGCGTTGCGGTCCTGGTCGGTGTACAGACCGGAGGTGTGGCCGATACCACCGATGTTGACCATGTCACAGGCCATATCAACGGCGTTTTCGAAGCTGCTAGCACGGAACATACCGAGCAGCGGGGACAATTTCTCGTGAGCAAACTCATCTTCTGCACACAGCTTGACGCCTTCACCAATCAGGATCTTGGTATCAGCCGGTACAGTCACGCCTGCCATCTCGGCAATCTTGGTGGCTGGCTGGCCAACGATGTTGGCGTTCAGGGCACCGTTGATCAGGATGACTTTACGTACCTTGTCAGCATCTTCTTTGGAGAGCACGTGGCCCTTGTGGGATGCAAAGCGCTCTTTAACCTGGTCGTAGATGGCATCAACAACGATGACTGCCTGCTCGGAAGCGCAGACCACGCCATTATCGAAAGTCTTGGACATCAGGATGGAGGCAACGGCACGCTTCACGTCGGCGGTTTCGTCGATAACGATAGGTACGTTACCGGCACCCACACCGATAGCAGGCTTACCGGAGGAGTAGGCTGCTTTCACCATGCCCGGGCCACCGGTGGCCAGGATCAGGTTGATGTCTTCGTGCTTCATCAGGGCGTTGGAGAGCTCAACAGACGGTTGGTCGATCCAGCCGATGATGTCTTTTGGTGCACCGGCGGCAACAGCTGCATCCAGTACCAGCTTGGCAGCGGTATTGGTGGAGTTCTTGGCACGGGGGTGCGGGGAGAAGATGATGGCGTTGCGGGTCTTGAGCGCGATCATGGATTTGAAGATCGCAGTGGAGGTCGGGTTGGTGGTCGGAACGATACCACAGATGATACCTACCGGCTCGGCGATGGTGATGGTACCCATCTGATCATCTTCGCTCAGAATGCCGCAGGTCTTCTCGTCTTTGTACTTGTTGTAGATGTATTCGGAGGCGAAGTGGTTCTTGATAACCTTGTCTTCGATGATACCCATACCGGATTCTTCCACGGCCATCTGGGCCAGGGGGATACGGGCGTTGTTGGCGGCCAGGGCGGCGGCACGGAAGATCTTGTCTACCTGCTCTTGAGAGAAGCTGGCGAATTCACGCTGGGCTTCCTTAACGCGGGCGACCAGTGCATCCAGTTCAGCCAAATTGGTTACTGCCATGTTTATCTCCTGATTATTTGAAAACTGTTTAGTAAGACGTTGGCAATGCCCGGCAATTATAGTCGCCCTGTCAAGACGGTATCGTTGCAACAGCTTTTTCACATGCCTTACTAAATCGCTTTCTGAGTCGATTATAGAGCGGGGCTGACTCAGAAAAACTTGATCTGGATCATGTGTAACAAAAGAACAAAAGAAATTTTATTTCACAATCCTTGTTTGACTGATGTTATCGGAATGTGCATCAAAGGGAAAGGCGAGAGACTTGTTAACGCAGAGTAATAAACCACATTTATCAAGTGGTTAATTGCACTTCGCCATCAGATAGTGGGGCCGTTTTGGCTGTGTAGGTTAGCAAATATGAGTGAATTGGTTTCAAAATCACCGACAAACGCACTTTATTCCAGCGTTTGTTGCGAAAATGATTGTTGTTTTAATCCATGACTAATCCGCTTTATTCCCCGAGGGCGCCATTTCTGCCCCCTTTCCCGGTTTTTGCATTGTGGCTCTCTTGCCGAGTCAATGACGTGATGTCTGGTCTGAAATAGAGGAAAGGCAAAGCTTGGATTCTCTCGAGTCGCTTGGTCATTCGGTCAGTCACCGTCTTATTCTCTGGTCATGACTAAGCAGGCTTGCGCTCACTTTTCTGGCGCGTGTCGGGCGGTAGAAAGGGCTTTTGGCATCGGTTTATGCCAGTTAGCGCGGATGCATTAGATGAACTAACTAAAAAACCCTCAAAATGGTGAGATTATTTGATTGGTGCCCGCTCTGGCTATGATGTAAATTTACGCACGAAATTAATGGACTGGCCCGCTGGGCCCGAAACTCTATTGGAAGGCGCCTATGGCAGCAATTGACGTCTCGTTGTATCTGAAGTTTTTTGTCGGTTTGTTCGCAATTATCAACCCGCTTGGTTTGTTGCCGGTGTTTGTCAGCCTGACCAGCCACCATACCCAGGCCGAGCGGATGAAAACCAATACCACCGCCAATATAGCGGTGATGGTGATCCTGCTGGTCTCCATGTATATGGGGCAGCTGATCCTCGATGGGTTTGGCATCTCGCTGGCGTCGTTCCGGATCGCCGGTGGGTCG
This sequence comes from Aeromonas sp. ZOR0001, assembly GCF_000801015.1. Classification (NCBI taxonomy): domain Bacteria; kingdom Pseudomonadati; phylum Pseudomonadota; class Gammaproteobacteria; order Aeromonadales; family Aeromonadaceae; genus Aeromonas; species Aeromonas sp. ZOR0001. The sequence goes on from NZ_JRJY01000070.1 coordinate 3,905, forward strand.
CTGATTACCCTGATTGCCTGGTCGATGCTGCAGGGCAAGCTGGGCGAGGTGAAGCACAACAAACAGGAGAAGGGTGAACTGGCGGTGCGCGAGTCTATCGCCGTGGTGCCGTTGGCGCTGCCGCTGATGGCGGGCCCCGGTGCTATCTCCTCGGTGATTGTCTATGCCAGCCAGAGCCACTGGCAGCAGCTGCTCGGCATGTCAGTGGTTGTCGTTGTCTTCTCTTTCTGCTCCTGGCTCATCTTCCGCGCCGCGCCGCTGCTGTTCAAGATCATGGGCAACACAGGCATCAACGTGGTGACCCGTATCATGGGTCTTATCATGATGTCGCTGGGTATCGAGATCATGGTGGCCGGTATCAAGGGGGTTTTCCCCAGCCTGATGTGAGCCAGCTCCGCTTTATGAAAGCCGGTCCTCGTGACCGGCTTTTTATTGGTTGCTTTTTGCCCGGTCTTTTCTAGAATCGGTCGTTTGTGTGAAAAACGAGCGCTTTGCTGGTGTTTTAATACTGAAAAAGCGCGTGGCAGCTGATTTTTTGACCAGAAAATGACGGTTACCCTGACAATATCTGTTGCATTATCGGAATTGGCAGGGAATTATGCTGGGAGCGGGTTTTAACCCCGTCACTTTAAAAAACGCATGGAATGTTCTTGTTGGAGTAGGGAAATGACTCATAAAAAAACAATGATTAACACATTGCTGATGGCTGCACTGTTTGGTGGCGTCAATGTGGCTCAGGCTGCCGATGTCCCGGCGGGAACCAAGCTGGCTGAAGTCCAGCAACTGGTAAAAGGCAACGGCTCCGAGCCTGCGACCCTTGACCCGCACAAGACCGAAGGAACGGTCGAATCCAATATCCTGCGCGACCTGTTCGAAGGTCTCGTTGCATCCGGCCCGAAAGGGGAAATTCTCCCGGCTGTGGCTGAATCCTGGGAAACCAAGGATAACAAGCACTACGTCTTCCACCTGCGCAAAGATGCCAAGTGGTCCAACGGTGACCCGGTCACTGCACACGATTTCGTTTTTGCCTTCCAGCGTGCCGTTGATCCGAAAACCGCCTCTCCTTACTCCTGGTATCTGGAGATCCCGACCATTGCCAATGCCTCCGAGATCATCGCAGGTAAAAAGCCGGCTGATACGCTGGGCGTGAAAGCGACCGACGACTACACCTTCGAAGTGCAGCTTGAGAAAGCGATCCCTTACTTCGTCAGCATGCTCTCCCACACCACCACCTATCCGGTACCGAAGAAGGTGATCGAGAAGTTTGGTGACAAGTGGACCCAGCCGGAAAATATGGTATCCAACGGTGCCTATACCCTGAAGAACTGGGTGGTGAACGAGCGCGTCGAAGTTGAGCGCAACAAGCACTACTGGAACGATGGCAAGACCGTCATCAACAAGGTGGTCTATCTGCCCATCCAGTCTACCAACGCTGACCTGAGCCGCTATCTGGCGGGCGAAGTGGATATCACCTATCAGATGCCCATCGAGCGCTTCAAGCAGATGAAGAAAGAGAAGCCGGACGAGCTGAAAGTGACCGGTTATGTTGGTACTTACTACTACCAGTACAACGTCAAGAAGAAGCCGTTTGACGATGTGCGTGTCCGTACTGCGCTCTCCTATGCCATCGATCGCAACGTGATCGCCGACAAGGTGATGGGTCAGGGTCAGACGCCGGGTTACACCCTGGTGCCGGACTTCGTCGATGGCTTCAAGCCGGTGGCTCCGGAATGGTCGAAGATGACCCAGGCCGAGCGTGATGCCAAGGCCAAGGCGCTGCTGCAAGAGGCCGGTTTCGATGCCAGCAAGCCGCTGAAGTTCGAGCTGCTCTACAACACCGACGACAACCACAAGAAAGTGGCTGTGGCCGTGGCCTCCATGTGGAAGAAGCTGGGGGTGCAGGTGAGCCTGGTCAACCAGGAGTGGAAAACTTACCTGGAAACCAAGAAACAGGGTCAGTTTGATGTAGGTCGTGCCGGCTGGATCGCCGACTACAACGAAGCCTCCTCCATGCTGGATCTGATGCAGACCACCCACGGCAACAACGACGGCAAGTACTCCAATCCGGAGTTCGACAAGCTGATGGATTCATCCCGTGATCAGGTTGATGTGGCGGCCCGTAACAAGCTCTACGTCCAGGCTGAAGAGATCCTGGCCAAGGACATGCCGATCGCCCCCATCTACCAATACGTGACTGCCCGTATGGTCAAACCCTATGTAGGCGGCTATCCGGCCAACCCGCTGGATAACCTCTACAGCAAAGATATGTACATCATTGCTCACTGATTTAAAGCAACAAGTCGCATAACAAGCAGGGCCCGCCGGACGGCGGGCCTTTATTACAACCGCGACCATTTGGAAGCAGTACAGGACAGGAAATGTCTATGTTGAAATTCATTTTTAAACGGCTATTGGAAGCGATCCCGACTCTGCTGGTCTTGATCACCGTCTCTTTCTTCATGATGCGTTTCGCCCCGGGTAACCCCTTTACCAGCGAGCGTTCACTGCCCCCCGAAGTCATCGCCAACATCGAGGCCAAATATGGGCTCGACAAACCCATTGGCATGCAATATCTCACCTACCTGGGCAACCTGGTGCAGGGTGATTTGGGCCCCTCTTTCAAATACAAGGATTTCACCGTCAATGATCTGGTGAGCCAGGCGCTGCCTGTTTCCGCCAAGATCGGGACCACGGCCTTCTTCTTCGCCGTGCTGCTGGGGGTCACCTTCGGCACCATAGCGGCACTGAAACAGAACACCATCATCGACTATCTTCTGATGTCGTCGGCCATGGCCGGGGTGGTGATCCCGGGCTTTGTGCTGGCGCCATTGCTGGTGCTGTTCTTCAGTATTCATCTGGGCTGGTTCCCTGCCGGTGGCTGGCAGGGCGGTGGCATCCAGTTTATGGTGCTGCCGGTGTTCGGCATGATGATGTACTACATCTCCGCCATCTCGCGGATCATGCGGGGCAGCATGATCGAGACCATGAACTCCAACTTCATCCGTACCGCCCGTGCCAAGGGATTGCCGCTGCGCCACATCATCCTGAAACACGCGCTGCGTCCGGCCATGCTGCCAGTGGTCTCCTATCTGGGCCCGGCCTTTGTCGGCATCATCACAGGTTCCGTGGTGATCGAGACCATCTTCGGCCTGCCGGGGATCGGTCAGCTGTTCGTCAACGGTGCCCTTAACCGTGATTACTCCATGGTGCTCGGTCTGACCATTCTGGTCGGCGCCCTCACCATCACCTTTAACGCTGTGGTCGATATTCTCTACGCCTTTATCGATCCCAAGATCCGTTACTAATTCGGGAGTTCATCATGGTTGTTTCAACTGAAAAACGCGATGCCGTCGAGGCGTTCGCGCAAAAAGTGGAAGTGGTGGAGGGACGCTCCCTGTGGAAGGATGCCCGTCGCCGTTTCCTGCGCAACAAGGCGGCCCTGACCAGCCTGATCATTCTGACCATCATCGGTCTGGCGGTCATCTTTGGCCCCCACTTGTCCCAATACACCTTTGACGATCCGGACTGGGGCGCCATGCAGTCGCCGCCGGATATGGAAGCGGGTCACTACTTCGGTACCGACAGCTTGGGGCGCGATCTGTTCGTGCGCACCCTGCTGGGCGGTCGAATCTCCCTGATGGTCGGCATCATGGGCGCCATGGTGGCGGTCATCATCGGTACTTTGTATGGCGCGGCCTCCGGTTTTATCGGCGGGCGGGTCGACAGCCTGATGATGCGGGTACTGGAGATCCTCAACGCCTTCCCGTTCATGTTCTTTGTCATCATGCTGGTCACCTTCTTTGGCCGCAATCTGGCACTCATCTTTATCGCCATCGGGGCGGTGAGCTGGCTCGACATGGCGCGGATCGTGCGCGGCCAGACTCTCAGCCTCAAGAGCAAGGAGTTTATCGAGGCAGCCCATGTCTGCGGCGTCTCCAAGTGGAAGATCATCACCCGTCACATCGTACCTAACGTACTCGGTATCGTGGCCGTTTACGCCACCTTGCTGGTGCCGGGGATGATCATGTTTGAATCCTTCCTGAGTTTCCTGGGCCTTGGGGTTCAGGAACCGATGACCAGCTGGGGTGCCCTGCTGGATGAAGGCTCCAAGTCGATGGAAGTGGCCATCTGGCAACTGCTGTTCCCCGCCTGCTTTATGGTGGTGACCCTGTTTTGCTTCAACTTCCTCGGGGATGGTCTGCGTGACGCCCTCGATCCGAAAGATCGTTAATCGAGCATCGGGTCGACAGGAAAGCATCACGAAAGATCGATAAGGAGTTTTTATATGAAGTTACTGGATGTGAAAGATCTGCGGGTCGAGTTCAAGACCCCGGACGGCAATGTGGTGGCGGTCAACGACCTCAATTTTTCTCTCTCTGCGGGTGAAACCCTGGGGATCGTCGGCGAGTCCGGCTCCGGCAAATCCCAGACGGCCTTTGCCATCATGGGGCTGCTGGCCAAAAACGGCATTATTACCGGCTCTGCCAAGTTTCAGGGTGAGGAGATCCTCAACCTGCCGGAGTCCAAGCTCAACAAGATCCGTTCCGAGAAGATCGCCATGATCTTCCAGGACCCCATGACCTCGCTCAACCCCTACATGAAGGTGCAGGATCAGCTGATGGAAGTGCTGATGCTGCACAAAGGGGTGAGCAAGGCGGAAGCGTTCGAAGAGTCGGTACGGATGCTCGATGCGGTCAAAATTCCCGAAGCACGCAAGCGGATGGGCATGTATCCCCACGAGTTCTCCGGTGGCATGCGTCAGCGGGTGATGATCGCCATGGCACTGCTCTGCCGGCCGCAACTGCTGATCGCCGACGAGCCGACCACCGCGCTCGACGTGACCGTGCAGGCCCAGATCATGACCCTGATGAACGAGCTCAAGCGCGAGTTCAACACCGCCATCATCATGATCACCCACGACCTTGGCGTGGTCGCCGGTATCTGCAACAAAGTGCTGGTGATGTATGCCGGTCGTACCATGGAGTACGGCAAGGTAGACGATATCTTCTATCGCCCGAGCCACCCCTACACCGAAGGCTTGCTGCGCGCCATTCCCCGCCTCGATACCGAAGGGGAAGTGCTGCCCACCATCCCGGGCAATCCGCCCAACCTGCTGCGTCTGCCCACCGGTTGCCCCTTCCAGGAGCGTTGCCACCGTGTGAGCGAAATTTGCGGCCAGCAGTCACCGATCCTGACCCCCTTCAACGACGGTCGGGAGCGGGCTTGCCACTGGGTTTCGGATGCCATGAACAAGGGGGCCAACTAAATGGGTGCCGACAAAAAATTGCTGTTGGAAGTGTCTGACCTCAAGGTCCACTTCAGTATCAAGAGTGGCAAGGCGTGGCCCTGGGCCAAACCGTCCGATCTCAAGGCGGTCGATGGGGTGACCTTGCGTCTCTATGAGGGTGAAACCCTTGGTGTGGTGGGGGAGTCAGGCTGCGGTAAATCGACCTTTGCCCGCGCCATCATCGGTCTGGTACCGGCCACCGATGGCAAGGTGGTGTGGCTGGGTGACGATCTTACCAAGCTCGATCAGAATGCCCTGCGCGAGAAGCGCAAAGAGATCCAGATGATCTTCCAGGACCCGCTGGCTTCTCTGAACCCGCGCATGACCATCGGCGACATCATCGCCGAGCCGCTCATCACCTTCTATCCCAACCTGCCACGGGAAGAGGTGAAGGAGAAGGTGCGCGCCATGATGAGCAAGGTGGGGCTCTTGCCCAACCTGGTCAACCGCTATCCGCACGAGTTCTCCGGTGGCCAGTGCCAGCGGATCGGGATTGCCCGGGCACTGATCCTCGAGCCCAAGATGATCATCTGCGACGAGCCGGTCTCGGCACTGGACGTATCCATTCAGGCGCAGGTGGTTAACCTGCTCAAATCCCTGCAAAAGGAGATGGGGCTGTCGCTTATCTTCATCGCCCACGACCTGTCGGTGGTCAAGCATATCTCCGATCGGGTGCTGGTGATGTATCTGGGCAACGCCGTTGAGCTGGGGACCCGCAAGGAGATCTTCGCCAACCCGTTGCATCCCTACACCAAGGCGCTGATGTCTGCTGTGCCGATCCCGGACCCTGAGCTGGAGCGCAACAAGGTGATCCAGATCCTGGAAGGGGACTTGCCATCGCCGATGAATCCGCCGTCCGGTTGCGTGTTCCGCACCCGCTGCCCGGTGGCTGGCCCCGAGTGCGCCAAGACCCGCCCCGTGCTGGAGGGGAACTTCGATCACGCGGTCTCCTGCCTCAAGGTCGACCCGCTCTGATGGGGATGTGTTGAACCTGCTTGCGGGGCTCCTTGATGGGGCCCCGATTTATTTTTGACGGCAGTGAAGATGCCTCTTGGCGTTATCTTTTACCGCTGCTACTATCCGCGCAACAAGGGGAGTAACTTCTCGCCGGTTTGTCGTCATTACGGTGCACCCATATCCTGCAGTGCACCCGGCAGCCGGGCAGTCGATGCAAATCAGCTGTAAGTGAGACCTTGCCGAGAGGCAAGGTGTATCTGCTCCAAACGCAAACCCACGCCTCTCGGTCGTGGGTTTTGTCGTTTTTGGGAGAAGTGAACATGGGTGAATGGTGGATGTGGACCGGTTTCTTCAGCATAGTGCTGGTCCTGTTATGGATAGACATACGCTTTGTCGGTGGCGGCAAGTCACACAAGGTATCTCTCAAAGAGGCGGGCGTCTGGTCCCTCATCTGGATCAGTGTTGCTCTGCTCTTCAACCTGGCTATCTGGCTCTGGCTGGATCACAGCGCGGGCCGTGAAATCGCCAATCAGAAGGGGCTGGAGTTCCTCACCGGCTACCTCATCGAGAAAGCGCTGGCAGTGGACAACGTCTTCGTCTGGCTGATGCTGTTCGGCTACTTTGCCATTCCGGCCGAGCTGCAGCGCCGGGTGCTGCTGTACGGGGTGCTGGGTGCCATCGTGATGCGTGCCGGTATGGTGTTCGCCGGTAGCTGGCTTATCGAGCAGTTCCACTGGATCCTCTACCTGTTCGGCGCTTTCCTGCTGCTGACCGGTGCCAAGATGCTGTGGGCGGCCGACAAGGAGCCTGACTTGGCCAACAATCCGCTGCTAGGCTGGATGCGCCGTCGTTTCAAGGTGACCGAGACGCTGGAAGGGGAGAAGTTCTTCGTCTGGCGTGACGGTGTGCGCTATGCCACCCCGCTGCTGCTCATTCTGGTGCTGGTGGAGGTGAGCGACCTCATCTTCGCGGTAGACAGTATCCCGGCCATCTTCGCGGTGACCACGGATCCCTTCATCGTGCTGACCTCCAACATCTTCGCCATCATGGGTCTGCGTGCCATGTACTTCCTGCTGGCCGGTGTGGCTGATCGCTTCGCCCTGCTCAAGTACGGTCTGGCGCTGATCCTGATGTTTATCGGGGTCAAGATGCTGCTGCTGGATATCTTCAAGATCCCGACCGGCATAGCACTGGGCGTAGTCGCGTTGATCCTGCTGGCATCCATGGGGCTGAGTCTGTTTGTGACCCGTAAAAAGGCCGCTTGAGCGCGGCAGACAATTAAGCAATAACAACAAGGGCTCCCGCGGGAGCCCTTTTTCATATCGCGTGATCAGCGTTTGATCTTCTTGGGGTTGGTGTAGCCCCAGATGGTGTACATGTCCGCCAGCAGGGCGCCGTTGTACTCCTCCAGATCCGCCTGTTTCACTTCGGTTTCACCCTGACGGCCAAACAGCACCACCTCGTCACCGGGTTTCACCCCTTTCAGATCCGTCACGTCCACCATGATGGTGTTCATGGAAGTCTTGCCGACCACCGGCACCTTCTGACCCTGGATCAGCACATAGGCCTTGTTGCTGAGGGCGCGGCGATAGCCATCGGAGTAGCCCAGCGGCAGGTTGGCGAGCCAGGAGTCACGCTTGAGGGTAAAGGTGCGGTCATAACCGACGGTGTTGCCCGCGGCATAGTGGTTGACCGAGGCGACCTGGGTCTTGAATGCCATCACCCGCTTGTACTCGGTGTGGGAGGGGATGGAGTCACCGTAGAGCAGGCCGCCCGGGCGCACCATGTCGAAGTAGGCGTCCGGCACGGCCAGGGTGGCGAAGGAGTTGGCGGCGTGGATGGTGATCTTGCTGCGATCCAGCTTGCCCGCTTCCAGCAGCCACTGGGAGTCCAGTTTGAACTGGGCCAGCCCCATCTTGACGTCCTCTTTCTCCTCAACCGGGAAGTGGGTCATGATGCCGACCGGGGTGATCCCCTTTAGCTTGAGCATGGCCAGCGCATCCTGCTTGGCATCGGCCAGACGCAGGTCGATGCCGTTGCGGCTCATGCCGGCGGAGTTGAGCGCGATATGCACCGGAATGGTGGTGTGGTGGCGCTGGGCGATATCGGCGATACCCTGGGCACTCACCAGACTGCCGATCAGCTCCTCCATCTTGTAGGGCAGGGCCTGCTCTACTTCATCCGGGGTGGCAGCACGCACCCGCATCAGACGGCCGGTAAAGCCCTTCTCGCGGGCGACGCGCGCCTCTTCGTTGCTGGCGATGCCGATGCAGGGGATATTGGCCTTGACCACGGAGGGGACCAGCAGGTCGATGCCATGACCATAAGCGTCGGCCTTCATGATGGCGCAGATCTGCGGGCCCTTGTCGCCGAGGCGATCCTTGAGGGTCTGGATATTGTGTTCAAAGGCGCCCAGATCCACTTCCAACCAGGCGTTGCTGGCGGTTTGCTCCTGGCCGCTGCGATGATCCGTCGCAAGGGGCAGATAGGGAGCCGCAACGGCTTGGCCCGCGAGCAGGCCGAAGATCAGGGTAGCCAGCAGAGTTTTCTTGTGCATGGTGATTCCTTTTTGTTGTTCGCGTTGGATAGTTTGGACGGGGTCGGCCACATTGGTGGTGGTTTAACCACAACTTGTTGTTATTATTATGATCTTTGTCACTCTCAACAGGCGCTGACTGGTTGGGAGTCTACCGCAACACGGGTTCGGCCGACACTCGTCAGGGGAATAAAATGGTCAATCTTGAGTTACGTTTGCCACCACCGCTGATCTTCCTGCTCTGTGCCGGGGCCATGTGGTGGCTAAGAGGGGAGAGCCAGCCCGGCATCTGGGCAATGGCGCTGATGGCTGTGCTGGTCGTGGCGGGGGCCATCATGGGCTTTGGTGCCCTGCAACGATTTCGTCACCACCAGACCACGGTCAGCCCCACCAAACCTCAGCACACCAGTCGTCTGGTAACCTGCGGCGTTTATCGTGTCAGTCGCAATCCCATGTATCTGGGCTTGCTCTGCTGGCTGGCCGCCTGGGGCTGTTATCTCGGTGGAAGTTGGGTCTGGGTTGGGCCAATCGTGCTGGTGGCCTGGCTGACCTTCTTCCAGATCATGCCGGAGGAGCGGCTGCTGCGCGCCCGTTTTGGCGACGAGTATGTGGCGTATTGCCAGCGCGTTCGCCGTTGGTGCTGACTGGCTGTGATCTGCGTGAGCTGAGGGATAAGTCGGGTCAGCCGTGCTGGATAAAGAGAACCCCGGACGGGCCCGGGGTTCTCGAGGGGCTAGTTAGAAAAAATCGCCCTTCTCGTCCTTGGTGGGTTCGAGGCTCCAGCCGGTGGCATCGCTGCTGCTGGCAATCTGCCCCTTCTCCTTCCACAGCTTGATCTTGAGGCGCAGGTTGTTGGCCGAGTCGGCGTTCTTCACCGCCTCTTCTTCCTCAATTACCCCTTCCACCACCAGATCAAACAAGGCACTGTCGAAGGTGACCATGCCGAGGGCCTTGGATTTTTCCATCACCTCTTTGAGGCCGCCAAATTCGCCGCGCTTGATCATGTCGCGGATGGTGTGGGTGCCGAGCATGATCTCCACTGCGGCCCGGCGGCCGCCATCGGTGGTTTTCACCAATCGCTGGGAGACAAAGGCCTTGAGGTTGTTGCCCAGATCGTTGAGCAGTTGTGGACGGCGCTCCTCGGGGAAGAAGTTGATGATGCGATCCAGCGCCTGGTTGGCGTTGTTGGCGTGCAGGGTGGAGATGGCAAGGTGGCCGGTTTCAGAGAAGGCCAGCGCATGTTCCATGGTCTCGCGATCGCGGATCTCGCCGATAAGAATGACGTCCGGCGCCTGACGCAGGGTGTTTTTCAGGGCTGCGTGGAAGCTGCGGGTATCCACGCCAACCTCCCGCTGGTTGATGATGCTCTTGCGGTGACGATGAACGAACTCTACCGGATCCTCGATGGTGATGATGTGGCCGCCGCTGTTGCGGTTGCGATGGTCGATAAGCGCCGCCAGCGAAGTGGATTTACCCGAGCCGGTACCGCCGACAAACAGCACCAGACCGCGTTTCTCCATGATGGTGTCGAGCAACACAGGCGGGAGTTTGAGATCTTCAAAGCGGGGGATGTCGGTCTTGATGTTGCGGGCCACCAGAGAGACTTCGTTGCGCTGCTTGAAGATGTTGACCCGAAAGCGGCCGATCTGGGGCAGGGAGATGGCGAGGTTCATCTCCAGATCCTTCTCGAACTGCTGCTTCTGCTCGCCATCCATGATCTCGGCGGCGATCCGCGCCACTTCACCCGGCTCCAGCGGCGTTTCGTTGAGGGGGCGCAGGCCGCCGTTAAATTTGGCGCAGGGGGGCGCGCCGGTCGACAGATAGAGGTCTGAGCCATCCTGCTTGGCCAGGATCTGTAACATGTCTCGCAATTCCATTTTTTTGCCTCTTCGATCAATGAGATGCCATGAGCGGGATGATATTGAGTGTACAGCCTCAGGCGCCGGTCAGTTTCTCGCGAAAGACAAAAAAGACCGCACCGAGAATGCAGAGCCCTGCCCAGAGATAGTCCCATTTCAGATCTTCCTTGAGATAGAAGATAGAGAAGGGGACGAATACGGTGAGTGTGATCACTTCTTGCAGGATTTTAAGTTGGCCCACGCTCATCACCGTATGGCCGATGCGGTTGGCGGGCACTTGCAGCAGGTATTCGAACAGGGCGATACCCCAGCTCACCAGGGCGGCAATGATCCAGGGTTTGTGGTTCATGCTCTTGAGATGAGCGTACCAGGCGAAGGTCATAAAGACGTTGCTGCAGAGCAGCAGACCGATACTGGTGAAAATCGGGTTCATAGGGTTCTCCTTGAAAATCCGGCGCATTTTATCCCTGAACCACGGGTTTTCATACGTGGTGCGGGAGGGTATTTTTAACCAACAGGATAAGCCGTGCGAGGTATGCGACGGGATGGGCAAGTTATGCGGGATTGTGTTGTTACTGTTATTTGCCATGCCGGTGCGAGCGACCCCGACGCTGACGGTGGCCACCGATCTGTGGCCGCCATTTCGCATCCTGCAAGCGGATGGCCGGTTGCAGGGGCTCGACATGGACATCCTGCGCCGGTTGCAACAGGCGAGCGGCATTGAGTTGCAGGTACGGCGGATGCCGTGGGGCAGGGCGCTCAAGCAGATGCAGACCGGCCAGGTCGATCTGATGATTGGCCTCGCCTATACCGCCGAGCGGGCGCAGTTCATCGACTATCTGCAGCCTGCCTACTATCAGTGCTGGCCCGCGTTTTATGGTCAGCCGGTCAATGTGGCCCGGATCCACCAATACCGCGATCTGCAGGGGGTGAAGGTGGGCTATGTGCTCAACTCCGCCTACTTTGAGCCCTTCAACAGTGACAGTCGCCTCGACAAGCACGGAGTACCCACCGAAGATCAGCTGCTGCGCATGGTGCAGCGGGGTCACCTGCCGCTGATGATTGGCACTGACTGTCAGGTGGACTATGCCCTGAGTCAGGGAAATGCCAGCCGGATAGGCAAGGCGGACTACCGCCCCGCCACGCCGGTGACCCTCTATCTGGGGATGAGCAAGCACTCACCTCACCAGTCGCTGCGCCAGCCCTTGCTGGTGGCGCTGCAAAATCTGGTGGCCAGCGGCGAGATAAGGGTGATGGCAAAGCGTTACCAGCCTTGACCTTGGGTGGCAAGCCACTGTTATTATGCCCTTTTCCTGCTTCCCCCCGGCGCTGCGACCGGGCCGGGGATGAAGCCTTGTTATTGTCGGGGATCCTCCTTGTACCTCTCCCTTATCGCCCGTCAGCAGCGCTGGCAGCGGCGCTGGCTCTGTGGCCTGACGCTGCTGACCCTGCTGCTGTTTCTCTTCTCCCTCGTCTGGGGCGAGTTTGTGCTGCTGCCCTGGCAGCCCCTTGGCGATCTCGAACAGCGCATCCTGCTGGAGCTGCGCCTGCCGCGCGCCTTGCTGGCCCTCTTGGCTGGCGCCGCGCTTGCTTGTGGCGGCGCCGTGTTGCAGGTGATGCTGCACAACCCGGTGGCCGAACCCGGGTTGCTTGGCGTTTCAAGCGGGGCAGGCCTTGCCGCCATGGTGGCGATGGCGGTGGCCAAGTCCCTCGGCCTCTATCTGCCCGGCTGGGGGCTGTCGCTGGCGGCCTTCGGTGGCGCCTTGCTGGTGACCATGTTGCTCATTCGGCTGGCTCGCCGGGCGCGTCTCGGTCATGCCCGCTTGCTGCTGTTTGGCGTCGCCATCGGTATTCTCACCAATGCCGCCATGACCTGGTTGATGTACTTTGCCGACGATGGCTCCTTGCGTGAATTCATGTTCTGGATGATGGGGAGCTTCTCTTACGGCAGCCAGCAGTTTGCCTGGTGGTGGCTGGTGCTGCCGCTCACCCTGTGCTGGCTCTGCTGGCAGGGCAAGGCGCTGCAACAGTTGTTGTTGGGGGAGACCCAGGCCCGCCTGATGGGGATGGATGTCGACAAGATGCGGGTGCGGTTGGTGCTGGCGGTCTGTCTGCTAACCGGTGTGGCGGTGTCGTTGTGTGGTGTCATCGGTTTTGTCGGGTTGGTGGTGCCCCATCTGCTGCGGCTCTGTGGTGGCAGCGATCAGCGCTTTCTGCTGCCTGCCTCGGCGCTTGGCGGTGGGGCCCTGCTGCTGGCGGCCGATTTGGTTGCTCGATCCACCCTGAGCGCGGGGGAGTTGCCTATCGGCGTCATCACCGCCTCGGTGGGGGCGCCGCTCTTTATCTACCTGCTATTGAGGCAAACTGCCGATGGTGCTGCATGAATATCTGCATGATTTGGTCGGGGCGCGCAGTCTCCTTATTTACCCGTTGTTGAGGCAAGATGCTGATGTCACCCGCTGATCCCATGCCGGTTTCTTCTCGTGCTGCTGCGCCGCTGCTGGAGGCGCGCGCAATCGCCATTGCCGGACGGCTCTCTCCCCTAGATATCCGCTGGCATGGCGGCCAGTTGGTGGCGCTGCTTGGCCCCAATGGCAGTGGTAAGTCGACCCTGCTCGGGGCGCTGGCGGGGATTTTACCCGCCGATGGCACAGTGCTGCTGGGGGGGGAAGCGCTTACTGACATGAGTTGGCCCGAGCTTGCCAAACGGCGCGCCATGCTGCCCCAGCGTCAGCCCCAGCTGTTTCATATTCCGGTGTTTCAGGTGTTGAGCCTGGGGCTCGATGAGATGGTTGCACCTGCCAGACAGAACGAGGCGATAAATGCATTGTGCGAGGCACTGGAGCTGGAAGCCTTGCTGGCTCGTGACTTCAGCCGGTTGTCGGGGGGCGAACAGCAGCGAGTGCTGATTGCCCGCACCCTGCTGCAGGTGTGGCCGAGCCTCAATCCGACCGGCAAGGTGCTGCTGCTGGACGAGCCGCTGGCGGGGCTCGACCTGCATCACCAGCTGGCGCTGTTGCGGTTGCTGAAAACCTTGGCCGGGCAGGGCTTGCTGGTGGTGCTCGCCATCCACGATATCAATTTGGCCATCGACTGGGCCGACCGCATTCTCTGCCTGCAAGGGGGCGCGGTGGTGCGCGAAGGGGGTGTCGAGCTGGTGGATGAGGCGCTGCTGGCGCAGGTGTTCCAGATCCGCACCGACCGCATCGAAGCTGCGGGGCGCGTGTGGTTTATGCCCAGTTTGTGAGAAACAAGAAAGGCCCTTGGCGTCAGCCGAGGGCCTTTTTGAAGAATACGACTCGCTCTGTTTCGGCAAAGCCGAGTCGTTGGTGCATCTGCTGCGAGGCAAGATTGTCGATGGCGGCATCGGAGGCCAGTTCCCGGCAACCCAGCTCGCGGCCCCACTGCGCCACCTGAGCGATCAAGGCTTGGGCCACCCCACGCTGGCGCGAGGCCGGTTGCACATAGACCCCTTCCAGATACATCACAGGGCTGCTGTTGCAGCCATTCACGTAATCGTGGCGCAGGGCTGCATCGGCAAAGCCTACCGCCTGACTCTGTTCATCCAGCGCCAGAAAGGCGTTGAGATGTGCATTGGCCAACATCTCAACCCCTTCCTGCAGGTGGGCCGAAAGTGCGTGGTGCGGCCACAGCTGCTGGCGCAGGGTTGCCCACTGCGCCAGCAGCGTCTCGTCGAGGGGGACTATCTGCCAGCCGATATTCGTCATCGGGGCTCAGGCTTGCCGCTTGGCAAGGCGTACCAGTGCAGCCTCTGCCAGCATCGCCAGCAGGGTTTCGGTATCGTTCCATGACAGGCAGGCATCGGTGATGCTCTGGCCAAAGGTGGCGGCGCAGCCGTTCTCCACATCCTGACGCCCTTCCACCAGGAAGCTTTCGGCCATGATGCCGGCGATGCCGGTACGGCCGCGGCGCAGCTGATCGCAGATATCTTGCGCCACCAGCAGCTGACGACGGTGATCCTTCATGCTGTTGCCGTGGCTGAAATCGACCACCAGACGCTCCGGCAGGCCCACATCGGCCAACGCTTCACAGGCTTCATCGACACTGGCGGTGTCGTAGTTGGGTCGGTGGCCGCCACGCAGGATCACATGACCAAAGGGGTTACCAGCGGTGCGGTAGATGGTCATCTTGCCGTCTTTGTCCGGCGAATAGAAGATGTGGCTGTGACGGGCGGCGCGCACCGCATCGATGGCGATGCGGGTATTGCCGTCGGTGCCGTTTTTGAAGCCGACCGGGCAGGAGAGAGCCGAAGCCATCTCGCGGTGTACCTGGGATTCGGTGGTACGTGCGCCGATGGCGCCCCAGGTGATGAGGTCGGCAATATACTGGCCGGTCACCATATCGAGGAATTCGGTGGCGGTTGGCATGCCGAGCTCATTGATATCGACCAGTAATTTGCGCGCCAGTTTCAGCCCTTCGTTGACGTCGAAGCTGCCATCGAGGCGCGGATCGTTGATCAGCCCTTTCCAGCCAACGATGGTGCGCGGCTTCTCGAAATAGGTGCGCATCACGATGCAGAGGCTCTCTTTATACTGCTCGCGCAGGGCGTTGAGGCGCTGGGCATACTCGCGAGCAGCAGCGGGATCATGGATAGAGCAGGGGCCGACAATGACCAGCAGGCGCTGATCGTCTCCGGCCAGAATGGCTTCCACTTCGCGACGGGCATCCAGCAGATTCTGGGCAATGGTATCGGTGATCGGAAACGCGTGTGCAAGCTCGCTCGGAGTGATCAGTGACTCCAGGCGACGGGTGCGCAATTCATCTGTGTGAATGGACATACAACTCAAGTCTCGAGTGGGTGGTGTCAGCCGCAAGGGGCGAAAAAGCAAAGGGATAAAATAAAGCAAAAGTCCCCTGATTGAAACCTTGAGGGGCTCTGATAGGATGTGAGGCCAAAATCGATTCCAAATGAGGTAGTTAGCGTGGCAAAGCCAGGGGCAACCGGGGTCACCCGCATCATCAACGCAACCGGTTACAGCATGAAGGGGCTCAAGTCAGCCTGGATTAACGAGGCGGCGTTTCGGCAGGAGCTGATGCTGATCCTGTTGCTGATGCCGCTGGCCTTCTGGCTGGGGGATTCTCTCAACCAGATCCTGCTGCTTATCGTCATCAGCTGGCTGGTGGTGATTGTCGAGATCCTCAACTCTGCCATTGAAGCTGTGGTAGACAGGGTTGGCTCCGAGCATCATGAGCTCTCCGGTCGCGCCAAGGATTTGGGCTCCGCCGCCGTCTTTATCGCGCTGGCCCTCAATGCCCTGGTGTGGGGCGCGCTGGTGGGCCGCAACCTGTTGGGGTGGTGGTAAGCCATCACGCTGCTTTGAGGTTCTGCTTCATACAAAAGCCCGTCATCACGACGGGCTTTTTGCTGCGCAGATAAGGGTCTATCAGTGGAGGATGCGGGCACGGATGGTGCCGTTGATCTCCTTGAGCTTGGCGAGCGCCTTCTCGCTGTGTTCGGTCTCCACGTCGATCACCACGTAACCGATATGGCTGCTGGTTTGCAGGTATTGACCGGCGATGTTGATCCCCTCTTCGGCGAAGATCTGGTTGATCTGGTTCATCACACCCGGCTGGTTGCGGTGAATGTGCAGCAGGCGGCTGGAGCCCTTGTGGCCCGGCAGCGACACTTCCGGGAAGTTGACGGCGGAGAGGGTGGAGCCATTGTCGGAGTATTTGACCAGCTTGTTGGCTACTTCCAGCCCGATGTTCTCCTGCGCCTCATGGGTGGTGCCACCGATGTGCGGGGTCAGGATGACGTTCTCCAGCCCACGCAGCGGGCTTTGGAACTCTTCGTCATTGGACTTGGGCTCGACCGGGAAGACGTCGATGGCGGCACCGGCGATATGGCCGCTCTTGATGACGTCAGCCAGCGCATCGATATCCACCACGGTACCGCGGGCGGCGTTGATGAAGATGGCGCCCGGTTTCATCATCCGCAGCTGCTCGGCTCCGATCATGTTCTTGGTGGAGGCGGTCTCCGGCACGTGCAGGCTGATGACGTCAGACATATTGAGCAGCTCGACCATGCTCGGCACCTGAATGGCGTTACCCAGCGAGAGCTTGTTCTCGATATCGTAGTAATAAACCTTCATGCCGATGCTTTCGGCGATGATGCCAAGCTGGGTACCGATGTGGCCGTAGCCGATGATGCCGAGCTTCTTGCCGCGCGCTTCCACCGAGCGGTTGGCCAGTTTTTCCCACACGCCGCGATGGCACTTGGCGTTTTTCTCGGGGATGCCGCGCAGCAGCAGCAGGATCTCGCCCAGAACCAGCTCGGCGACCGAACGGGTGTTGGAGAAGGGGGCGTTGAAGACCGGAATACCGCGGATCTGGGCCGCTTCCAGCTCGACCTGGTTGGTACCGATGCAGAAGCAGCCGATAGCGACCAGCTTGTTGGCGGCGTCGAGGACTTTCTCGGTGATCTGGGTGCGGGAGCGCAGCCCGATGAAATGGACGTCGCGGATCTGCTCGATCAGCTCCTCTTCGGAGAGCGAGGTCTTGAGATACTCCACACTGGTGTAACCTGCGGCACGAAAGGTCTCTACGGTGTTGGGGTGAACCCCCTCCAGCAGCAGAACCTTGATTTTATCCTTGTCCAACGAAAACTTGGCAGTCATGACGATCCCTCTGTATGTGCAAACGTAAGTGCAGATTTGGTGTGCGAAGAAAACCGTAAAGTAGCAAAAACGTTTGGGAGAGGGAATATTTGTGACGAAAGTCAAATTCTTTGAAGTTATCAACGAATGTTGTAAACATCCGTATGCAACTTGTTGAGGGATAAATAAAAACGGCGCCATCAGGCGCCGTCATTTATTCACAGTGCAATGTTTGGGTCATATCCCATCCCGGGGCTCAATCAACGCCGCTGCTGCGTCAGAGGTTGCAGAGTGGCGCTGGCGAGGGAGGGAGGATGCCGCTGCACTGTGCTACCGGTGTCGGGATTACTGGGTAATCACGCCGTCCGGCGTACCGATCAGGACAACATCGGCGCCGCGGGCGGCGAACAGGCCGTTGGTGACCACGCCAACAATGGCGTTCAGTCGCACTTCCAGCGCCTTGGCGTCGGTAATGGCCATGCCTTTTACATCCAGAATGTGGTTGCCGTTGTCGGTGACCACGCCTTCACGCCACACCGGGTTGCCACCCAGTTTGCGGATTTCACGGGCCACGTATTCGCGGGCCATCGGGATCACTTCCACCGGCAGCGGGAACTGGCCCAGCACGTCGACGGTTTTGGTGTTGTCGATGATGCAGATGAACTTGTCAGCGACGGCGGCAACGATCTTCTCGCGGGTCAGGGCTGCGCCACCGCCCTTGATCATGTCGCGGGTTGCGTTGATCTCGTCGGCGCCATCCACATAGACGGAGAGGGCGTCGATCTCGTTGAGATCATATACGGTGATGCCGAAGCCCTTGAGGCGCTCGGTAGAGGCCACGGAGCTGGATACCGCCCCCTTGATCTCGTCCTTCATGGTCGCCAGCGCGTCGATAAAGTGGTTGACGGTAGAGCCGGTGCCCACCCCGACGATGGTGCCGGGAACCACATACTTGAGCGCAGCCCAACCGGCCGCCTTCTTCATTTCATCTTGAGTCATGATCGTTCCTTAAGAAAAAAGCGGGCGCATTATATCCAACCCGGTACCCCGTCGCGACCTTGTTGCTCACGTTCCGGGGCAAAAAGAGGGACTTTGTAAATCGTTTGCCTGTTTATTCTGCGTTTGCGCGCACAAAGCAGGGGCTGCCTGCCAAAAACAGCCTATTCAAAGCGCCAGCAGTGGCTTGGGGTGATGATCTGGGGCAGCGGCACATCCCACTCCTCTTGCGGGACGGCATCTACCTGCTGGCAGTCGTGGGCAATGCCGAGTGGCTTGGGCCCCAGCTTGTGCTCATGCCAGATGGCGAGAGTGCGATCGTAGTAGCCGCCCCCCATGCCAAGACGATTGCCCTGGGCATCGAAGGCGACCAGCGGGGTGCAGATAAGATCGAGGGTGCTGTGGGGCACCACCTGCAGGATATCCAGCTCCGGCTCTTCGATGCCGTAGCGGTTGCGCACCATGGGGCTGGTGGCGGTATAGCGCAAAAAGAGCAGGTGACCCGGGGTAAAGGGGTGGAGCACCGGCAGGTAGACCTCTTTGTGCTGGGCCCACAGCCAATGGATGGTGGGCAAGGGGTTGATCTCCCCATCATTGGCCAGATAGAGGGCAATGCGTTTGGCGGCGAGGATCTCGGGGTGTTGCTTGAACTGGGCCAGCAGCTGTTGGGCCGCCGCCTGCTGCTCGGCCGGACTCAGATTTTTGCGGCGTTGACGAACCAGTTGGCGCAGGGATTGACGTTCGGGTTGGGACTCATGCATGGGGAACCTCTGGTATAGCTGCGCATCGATGGCTTGAACGCGCTCTACCTTAGCACATTCACTCTTGACGTTAAGGGGTGACAGGGGAACTCCCGCCCCGGACGGCTGATGCCCGGGACGGTGGGGTAAATGCTGACGGATCCGATAGTGAGTCAACAAGGGCCAGGGTGTGGCCCCAGTTGATGGCATGTCGGCGCGCCAGCGTCTGGTCTGTTACTTGTCAGCTTTGCCGCGCATCTGGTGCTTCACGAACACGGCAATGAGTGCCGCTACCGCGAGTGCCATCGGGTAGAAACTCATGCTCACCACTGCCAACGGCGACAGGGCGAAGATGGATCCCAGCAGCAGCGCCTGTGCGCCCCAGGGGATCAGACCCTGTACCACGCAGGAGAAAATATCGAGCATGGAAGCGGCTCGGCGCGGGGTGACACCGTGGTGCTCGGCCAGATCCCGGGCTACCTTGCTGGCGACGATAATAGCCACCGTGTTGTTGGCGGTGCACAGGTTGGTGAGGCTCACCACCCCGGCGATGCCGAGCTCGGCGGCTTTCTCGTTCTGTTCACCGTTGTGCTCGCGAGTGAAACGGGCAATCAGGGCGCTGATGCGCTCACTGATCCAGGCCAGACCACCCTGACGCTCCATCAGGGTGCCGAGGCCGCCGATCAGCATGGAGAGCAGGAAGATCTCCTGCATGCCGGTAAAGCCCTGATAGATATCCTTGCTGAACTGACCGATGGCGTAGCCGTTGATCATGCCCACCACTCCGGCGGCCAGAATGCCGATCCCCAGCACCACAAACACATTCACTCCGGCGAGCGCCAGCCCCAGGATCAGCAGATAAGGCATCACCTTGAACAGTTCGATGGCGCTGCCACTGGCAGGGGATTCACCCACTGACCCCAGGGTCAGATAGAGCAGGATCACCGCGATGGCAGCGGGGGCCGCAATCTTGAAGTTCTCGCGGAACTTGTCCTTCATCTCGCACCCCTGACTGCGGGTGGCCGCTATGGTGGTGTCGGAGATGATGGAGAGGTTATCGCCAAACATGGCGCCGGAGAGAATGGTGCCTGCCATCAGTACCGGATCGATACCGGCCGCCTGCGCCACGCCCAGCGCGACCGGCGCCACGGCACCTATGGTGCCCATGGAGGTGCCCATAGCGGTAGCAATAAAGGCAGAGATGAGGAACAGCCCGGGCAACAGCGCCCAGCCAGGGATGAGGGAGAGACCCAGCGCCACAGTAGCATCAACCCCGCCGGTGGCCTTGGCCACGCTGGCAAAGGCGCCCGCCAGCAGATAGATAAGGCACATCGCCATGATATTGCTGTGGCCAACCCCCTTGAAGAAGGTCTCCAGATTGCTGTTGAAGCTCTCTTTGCCAAGCAGCAGGGCCAGCATCACCGCAGGCAGGGCTGCAACCGGAGCGGGCAGCTGATAGAAGGCGAATTCGACCCCCTGCAGGGTCAGCCAGGTACCGGTACCGATAAAGAGTGCGAGAAAAACCAGAAGTGGCAACAAGGCCCTGGCACTGGGTTGAGTCTGGATCATGTGTTCCTCTGAAATTGAACAATGACCTCCTGTCATAAACTGCTTTGTACCTGTATCGGATAGGGATAGGGGGAAAACAGGGCGGGCATCCTGCCGCATTGGGGTGCCCACAGTAGTGAGTCAACCTCGCTTGGTCAAGATAGACGTCCAGATGGATAGGTGTTTTTGTTTTATGATTCTGGTGTTGTTGAGATATCCAAAGAATATTCGGAAAAAGAAGTTTGCGCTGGTTATTGTTCATTGCTGTTCTGGCGCAGTCCGCGGGTATCGCGTGCCTTTAATAAGGAAAGAGGTAAACGATAAGATCTCTGCATGCCATCTTGGGGATTTCTCCCGCTGCCAAACGTCAGCCGCACCTCTCTCTATCTCTACGTGAGCATGGTGCGGGTATTTCCAGAACGCGTGGACACAAGACCTGGGCTGTGTGGTTACTGTGTCAGTTTCTCCACCGCCTGAACGGCTGTCGCGAGAGCATCCTGTTCCAGCGTCAGCGGAATGTGGCCAATTCCGGGCAGCAGGGTGACAGGCCAGGAGATGCCGAGATGTCTTAACTCAGGTTCAAGTTGATCTGTTTGGAAGGCTTCGTCATTTGCACCCGCGATCACGGCGCAGGGGAGTTGCACATTGCGCAAATTCTGCTGATAGTCGCGCTCTGGCTGAAAGTTAGAGGCAAGGTTGAAGGAGTAGGATGGGGTCAGCAGGGGTTTCGCCTCATCATTAAGGGCAAAGTTCAGCACGGTCAGATGGTTGAGTGCGGAAATATGGAAACCGTTGAGGATGCTCAGGGCGATGAGGCGAGGCAAGCCGACACGCACCCAGCCACCGCTGTTGGGCCGGTAGTTGGCGGCGGTGGGGCCAAGATAGGGGGAGAGCAGCAGATAGCTCTCGAACAGAGTTTGTCGCGTGCTGCCAGCAACACGCAGCACAAAGCCACCCCCTGACGAGAAGCCGGCGAGTGTTGCAGGCTTGCCGGGGGCTACCGACTTGATGAAATCTTCCAGATCGTCTTCAAGCTGGCCGATGTAGGCAATGGTGCCTTTGTCGCCCGATGCGCCATGGCCGCGAATATCGAGGGCGTAGGCGTCGTATCCCGCTTGCGAAAAGGCGCTCGCCATCTTGTGCATGCTCTGGCTGCTGGCAGAAGAGCCATGAACCAGTACCACGCTGCCCTTGACCTTGTTGTTCTCTGCGTGCTCCTTTGCGCCATAGTGCCGATAGGCCAACTGTGTGCCGTCACGCGCCGGGTATCTTGAGAGAGGTGGCATGCTGCTCCAGTCACTCCCCTTGAAAGGGTCGGTGATGCTGGCCATCGCCGGTGCCGGACTCGGCCCGCCAAACAGCAGAGCCGCGGCCAGCATGACCAGGGTCAGTGATATCAACCCCACAGCAAACAGCAATCCTGCGCTCATCCTTGCACCTCATTTGATATCGACACGGGCGTTGCCCTGATTTTGCTTATGCTGGCATTTCACTCGTTCGAACCTATCAGATGGCACACGGTCTGCCAAATGATGGTGTGAAACGATGAAAAGCGGCCTGTAACCAAAAGGAAGTTCTTGGCCAGCCAGTGGGCCCTGCTGTTGGCGAGCGCAGCAAGGCGTGGTGGCATCATGGCTTTTCAAACCCGGCGCGGGCTGGTAAAACGGTCTCTTTCCATAATTAAAAGAGATGAGAGGGTGGAGATGGACAATCCGATCCGTGTGGCCGTGATGGGCTGTAATGGTCGTATGGGCAAGGTGCTGCTGGAGGCCATCACCAACACCGATGGCGTGGTGGTCGGGGCTGCGCTGGAGCGGCCGGGCTCGGCGGTGATCGGCCTCGATGCCGGTGAGCTCAATGGGCTGGGCCATCTGGGTGTGGCCATCAGCGATAGTCTGGACAAGGTGCGCGATGAGTTTGATCTCATCATCGACTTCACCCGCCCCGAGGTGACCCTTGCCAATCTGGCCTTTGCGCTGGCCCACCACAAGCAGATGGTGATCGGCACCACCGGTTTTGACGATGCAGGCAAGGCTGCTCTGAAAGAGGCTGGCAAGCAGATCGGCATCGTGTTCGCCTCCAACTACTCGGTCGGGGTCAATCTGGTGTTCAAGCTGCTGGAGCAGGCCGCCAAGGTGATGGGCGACTACACCGACATCGAGATCATCGAAGGGCACCATCGCCACAAGGTGGATGCGCCGTCCGGTACCGCACTCTCCATGGGCGAAGTGGTCGCCAAAACGCTGGGTCGGGATCTCAAGGAGTGCGCCGTCTATGGTCGCGAGGGGATCACTGGCGAGCGGGATCGCAACACTATCGGCTTTGCCACCATTCGCGCCGGCGATCTGGTGGGGGAGCATACCGTCATGTTTGCCGATATCGGTGAGCGGGTGGAGATCAGCCACAAAGCTTCAAGTCGCCTGACTTTCGCCAACGGTGCTGTGCGGGCGGGCAAGTGGCTTGGTCAGCAGGGTGCAGGCCTTTATGACATGCAGGATGTGCTCAATCTCAAGTGATGCATCTGAGCGGCACTTTCGTATTACTGCTACCCAGTGAAAAACCCCGGCTTGCCGGGGTTTTTGCTGTCAGTTAGTCAGAGTTTGTATAAAAAGACACACTGCCTGCAATTTTTAACTGAACTCCTTATAAATCACACCATTGCGTTATCCGCCAGATTTTTCCTTCCTGAATGTCATCACCAGGTAACAGATTTGAGCATCTTTATGGCTGATGAAGCCATTTTTTTACACCGGAAAGAAAAGACTAAAAATTCAAACACGGAAAAACGTTTTCCATTTTTCATGTTCACTCTTGTCATCGTAAAAGCGTTAAATTTGTCATTAATGTTTTTTGTGTAAAAATAAAAGCCATTGTTTTAATTGGTTTTTTTGTTTGTTTTTGTCGTTATTGCTGGCTTGGTAGCATCTTTTGATGGTGGTTTTTCCTTTTCTTTCGCGGGAGGGGGTTGCAAAGCGATTAAGTGCATAGATAATGGGTAATGTTGCTTTTTTATTGAATTTAGATGCATTTCATCTGAGAAAAGACGTTGAAATGCCACTTTTTTTAAGTAGAATGCGCCCAATTTGCCAGAAATCTGCCGGGTTCGAGTCCTGTCCAAGACCGGAACCGAGCCCGCAACACCCAGGTAAATTGCTGAATTTAAAGCTAAATAACTGGAGGTTGTCTTGAATCACACTGCATTGCTAGTGCTGGAAGATGGAACTGTGTTCAAAGGCGTGTCGATAGGCGCCGAGGGATGTTCCGTTGGTGAAGTGGTTTTCAATACGTCGATGACGGGCTATCAGGAAATCCTCACCGATCCCTCTTATTCCCGTCAGATAGTCACCCTCACTTACCCCCATATAGGCAACACCGGCACCAACAGCGAAGATGAAGAGTCCAGTCAGATCCATGCTCAGGGATTGATCATCCGGGACCTTCCGATACTTGCCTCCAATTTCCGCAATCAGCAATCCCTCTCCGAATACCTCAAGTCTCACAACATCGTTGGCATCGCCGACATCGACACCCGTAAACTGACCCGCATCCTGCGCGAGAAAGGCGCTCAGGCTGGCTGCATTCTGGCCGGGAAACAGGTCGATGAAGCCTATGCTCTCGAACAGGCCCGTGCCTTCCCCGGTCTGAAGGGGATGGACTTGGCCAAAGAGGTGACGGTTGGTGAAGCGTACAACTGGACCGAAGGGAGCTGGCAGCTTGGCAAGGGGCATGTCACCCCGGATGCCGACCAGCTGAAATACCACGTGGTGGCCTATGACTTCGGCGTCAAGCGCAACATTCTGCGGATGCTGGTTGACCGTGGCTGCCGCCTGACCGTGGTACCGGCTAAGACCCCGGCCGCCGAGGTACTGGCGATGAACCCGGATGGCATCTTCCTCTCCAACGGCCCCGGCGACCCCGAGCCGTGCGACTACGCCATCGAGGCCATCAAGGCTTTCCTTAATACCAACACGCCGGTGTTCGGCATCTGTCTGGGTCACCAGCTGCTGGGTCTGGCCTCCGGTGCCAAGACCGTCAAGATGAAGTTTGGCCACCACGGCGCCAACCATCCGGTGAAGAGCCTCGATAACAACACCGTCATGATCACCGCCCAGAACCACGGCTTTGCGGTAGACGAGAACAGCCTGCCGGATTGCCTGCGCGCCACCCACGTCTCCCTGTTCGATGGTTCCCTGCAAGGTATCCATCGCACCGACCGTCCGGCCTTCAGCTTCCAGGGGCACCCCGAAGCGAGCCCGGGCCCTCACGACTGTGCCGGTCTCTTTGACCACTTTATTGAATTGATTAAGCAGTATCGCGCCTAAGGAAAAGAGGAAAGAATTTCATGCCAAAACGTAATGACCTTCAGAGCATCCTGATCCTCGGCGCCGGCCCCATCGTCATCGGCCAGGCCTGCGAATTTGACTACTCCGGCGCCCAGGCGTGCAAAGCCCTGCGCGAGGAGGGCTACCGCGTCATTCTGGTCAACTCCAACCCGGCCACCATCATGACCGACCCGGAGATGGCTGACGCCACCTACATCGAGCCCATCACTTGGGAAGTGGTGCGCGAAATCATCAAGAAAGAGCGCCCGGACGCCATCCTGCCTACCATGGGTGGCCAGACTGCGCTCAACTGCGCACTGGCGCTGGAGAAGCATGGCGTGCTGGCCGAGTTCGGTGTCGAGATGATCGGTGCCACCGCCGACGCCATCGACAAGGCCGAAGACCGCTCCCGTTTTGACAAGGCGATGCGCAGCATTGGCCTCGAGTGCCCGCGTGCCGGCATCGCCCACAATATGGAAGAGGCGTGGGGCGTGCAGCAGATGGTCGGCTTCCCCTGCATCATCCGTCCCTCCTTTACCATGGGCGGCTCCGGTGGCGGCATCGCCTACAACACCGAAGAGTTCGTCGAGATCTGCGAGCGCGGTCTGGACTTGTCGCCGACCAAAGAGCTGCTCATCGATGAGTCGCTGATCGGCTGGAAAGAGTACGAGATGGAAGTTGTGCGGGATCGCAACGACAACTGCATCATCGTCTGCGCCATCGAAAACTTCGACCCCATGGGTATCCACACCGGTGACTCCATCACGGTCGCGCCAGCCCAGACGCTGACCGACAAGGAGTACCAGCTGATGCGCAACGCCTCCATGGCGGTACTGCGCGAGATCGGCGTCGAGACCGGCGGCTCCAACGTCCAGTTCGGTATCAACCCGAAAGATGGTCGCATGGTCATCATCGAGATGAACCCGCGGGTGTCGCGCTCCTCTGCGCTGGCCTCCAAGGCGACCGGTTTCCCCATCGCCAAGATCGCCGCCAAGCTCGCCATCGGTTACACCCTCGATGAGCTGATGAACGACATCACCGGCGGCCGTACTCCGGCCTCCTTCGAGCCGGCCATCGACTACGTGGTCACCAAGGTGCCGCGCTTCAACTTCGAAAAATTCGCCGGTGCCAACGACCGTCTGACGACCCAGATGAAGTCGGTCGGTGAAGTGATGGCCATCGGCCGCAACTTCCAGGAGTCCCTGCACAAGGCGCTGCGCAGCCTCGAAACTGGCAAAACCGGCTTCGACCCCATGGTTGACCTCAATGCCCCGGACTCCCTGACCCGCATCCGTCACGAGCTGCAGGACGCCGGTAGCGACCGTATCTTCTACATCGCCGATGCGTTCCGCGCCGGTCTCTCCATGGATGGCATCTTCAAGCTGACCAAGATTGACCCCTGGTTCCTGGTACAGATTGAAGACCTGGTGAAACAGGAAGAAGAGGTGAAAGAGCGCGGCATGGCCGGTCTCGATGCCGACTTCCTGCGCGCCCTCAAGCGCAAAGGCTTTGCCGATGCCCGTCTGGCCAAGATCCTCGGTGTGGCCGAAGGGGAAGTGCGCAAACTGCGCGCCCGCCACAACATCTTCCCGGTCTACAAGCGGGTCGATACCTGCGCCGCCGAGTTCGCCACCAACACCGCCTACATGTACTCCAGCTATGACGAGGAGTGCGAAGCGGCCCCGAGCAACCGCGACAAGATCATGATCATCGGCGGCGGCCCGAACCGTATCGGTCAGGGTATCGAGTTTGACTACTGCTGCGTGCACGCGGCGCTGGCCCTGCGCGAAGATGGTTACGAGACCATCATGGTCAACTGCAACCCGGAGACCGTCTCCACCGATTACGACACCTCGGATCGTCTCTACTTCGAGCCGGTGACTCTGGAAGATGTGCTGGAAATCGTGCGCATCGAAAAACCCAAGGGCGTGATTGTCCAGTACGGTGGCCAGACCCCGCTGAAACTGGCACGGGCATTGGAAGCCAACGGCGTACCGATCATCGGTACCAGCCCGGATGCCATCGACCGCGCCGAAGACCGCGAGCGCTTCCAGTCTGCCGTCGAGCGCCTCGGCCTCAAGCAGCCGGAAAACGGCACCGTCACCGCGCTGGAACAGGCCGTGCTGCTGGCCGAGCGCATTACCTACCCGCTGGTGGTTCGCCCCTCCTACGTGCTGGGTGGCCGCGCCATGGAAATCGTCTATGACGAGCAGGATCTGCGTCGCTACTTCGCCGAGGCGGTGAGCGTCTCCAACGAATCGCCGGTGCTGCTGGACCGCTTCCTGGACGATGCGACCGAGCTGGACGTGGATGCCATCTGCGACGGCACCGATGTAGTCATCGGCGGCATCATGGAGCACATCGAGCAGGCCGGTATCCACTCCGGTGACTCCGGTTGCTCCCTGCCTCCCTATACCTTGTCCAAGAAGATTCAGGACGAGATCCGCGAGCAGGTGCGCAAGCTGGCGCTGGAGCTCGGCGTTATCGGCCTGATGAACGTGCAGTTCGCGGTCAAGGGCGATGACATCTACCTCATCGAGGTGAACCCGCGTGCCGCCCGTACCGTGCCGTTTGTCTCCAAGGCGACCGGTGCTCCGCTGGCCAAGATTGCCGCCCGTGTGATGGCAGGTCAGTCGCTGCAAGAACAGGGCTTCACCAAAGAGATCATCCCACCCTACTACTCGGTGAAAGAGGTGGTACTGCCGTTCGCCAAGTTCCCGGGGGTTGACCCGCTGCTGGGGCCGGAGATGCGCTCTACCGGTGAGGTTATGGGGGTGGGCAGCAGCTTTGCCGAGGCCTATGCCAAGGCGCAGCTGGGTGCCAACCACGCCGTACCAAAAGAGGGTCGTGCCCTCTTGTCAGTGCGTCACAGCGACAAGGCGCAGGTGGTTGACTTGGCTGCCAAGTTGCTGGAGCTGGGCTACGAGCTGGATGCCACTCACGGCACAGCCGTCGCGCTGGGTGAGGCGAGCATCAACCCGCGCCTGGTCAACAAGGTGCATGAAGGTCGCCCGCACATTCTCGACCGCATCAAGAATGGCGAGTACACCTACATCGTCAACACCGCCGAAGGGCGGGTGGCGATCCAGGACTCCAAGCAGCTGCGTCGCGCCGCCTTGCAGAACAAGGTGGCGTATACCACCACCATGAATGAGGCGTTTGCCACCTGCATGGCCATCAGCGTGGATGCCACCGCCAACGTCAACTCGGTACAGGAGCTGCACCAGAAGGTGAAAAACCGCTAAGAGTTTGCAGCGGGCATCAGCCCGACTTGCCAGACGACCAACCCCCGCCAGCGATGGCGGGGGTTTCTTTTTATCTGTCGCTCACCGTTCGGTTCGGGCCGGGTGAATCCTTGAAGAAGGTCATGAGTTCCGTATCGCAGACAACGGATGGCGCGTGGGGTGGCAAAAGCTGGCAAGGGGAGGGGATGCTGCGAGCGCGGGTTTCAACTGCAGCAGGCAATCCTCTACAATGGCCCCACTTTGCTTGTCAGTGTAGTGCCAGCGGCGCTGCCTGTAGGGCCTACAAAAAATGGACATGCTTATGACCGCTTTGCCTTCCTGTCGTCTTCTTGCCTTCTGCTCTGCCTTGTTGCTGGCCGGTTGTGCCAGTGATCCCGCCTCCGCGCCCGCCAAAGAGGCGAGCGTGAGCAACCCCAAAACGCCGCCTGCCATGCAGCCGCGCAAACCGGCGGATATGAAGAGTCGCATCGTGCGCTTCTTGCCCCGTCAGGTGCCTGACAAACAGGGGTGGGCCAACGACGTGGTGACGGCGCTCACCACCCAGGGGGTGACGGTCAATGATCACAATGTCTGTAGCGTGCTGGCGGTGGCGGAGCAGGAAGCCACTTATCAGGCCGACCCCGTGGTGCCGGGCCTTGGCAAGATCGCCTGGAAAGAGATCAACTCACGGGCAGCCAAGCTGCTGATCCCCGAATTTATGGTGCGGGCCGCGCTCTCCATCAACTCGCCCACCGGCAAGAGCTACGCCGAGCGGATCGACAAGTTGCGTACCGAGCGGGAGATGAGTGAAATCTTCGAAGACATGATCAGCATGCTGCCGATGGGCAAGACGCTGTTTGGCAACCTCAACCCGGTGCATACCGGCGGCCCGATGCAGGTGAGCATCGCCTTTGCCGAGGCCAACGCCCGTGGCTACCCCTATCCAATCAAGGACTCCATTCGCCACGAAGTCTTTACCCGTCGCGGCGGCATCTGGTTTGGCACCAAACATATCTTCGGTTATCCCGCCGACTACCCGGATACCCTCTACCGCTTTGCCGATTTCAACGCTGGCTGGTACGCCAGTCGCAATGCCGCTTTTCAAGCTGCCGTCAGCCGTTTGAGTGGCAAAACTCTGGCCCTGGACGGGGATCTGATCCGCTATGACTCGGATCTGCCGGGCAATACCGAGCTTGCCGTCTACACCCTCGCCAACCGGGTCAATATGAGCAAACAGGCGATCCACCAGAGCCTGCGCAAAGGGGATACCGCCGAATTTGCCGAGACCGATCTCTACCATCGCATCTTTACCCTGGCCGACAAGCAAGCGGGCAAGCGACTGCCCCGCGCCATCCTGCCCGGCATACAGCTAAAGAGCCCAAAAATCACCCGCAACCTCACCACCGCCTGGTTTGCCAAGCGGGTGGATGACAGAGAACAACGCTGCGTGCGGCAAATGGCGACGATTCGGTAAGAAGCATCAAGGGCGGCCAATTGGCCTGTTTCTTATACAAAAATCCCCAGGCATCGCTTGGGATTTTTTTTGAACTTCTCTCCCATTCTGTGATCTGAACCTTTCATCGCTCTCTTCCCTGGTTCTAACATGCCCTTCACTCAACCGGCGCACTGGGCGCAGACACAGTTTGGTCACGCCAACCTTAACGACCCAAGACGCACCAGAAGGCTGGCTGCCCTCGCCACTGCCCTTGTTCACCAACCAGGAGAATGCGTGTCACACCTTCCCCTCTCACCTGCTGATATGGAAGGCGCATACCGCTTCATTCGCAGCCCACATGTCAGTGCCGAGGCCATTGCCAACGCCGGCTTTGCCGTCACCGCCGCTCATGCCAGAGACCATTCCCTCTTGTTGGCGCTGGAAGACACCACTGCCCTTACCTTCAATCATGCCAGCGTCAGAGACGAGTTGGGTCATACCAACCAGGGCTGCAGTCGCGCCCTGCAGGCTCATTCCGTGCTGCTGTTCGCGCCGCACGAGCGCAAGGTGGTGGACTTGACCGCCCAGCAAATCTGGACCCGCGATGTCAGCAAACGAGGACAGCGTGCCCACTACGCGACCCGCCCCTATCAGGAGAAAGAGAGCTACAAATGGGAGCAAACCGCCAAGACACTCGCCACACGGCTTGGCAGCACCATGGCCAACGTCATCTCGGTCTGTGACCGGGAAGCGGATATCTATGAATACCTGAACTACAAGCAGAAACATACCCAGCGCTTCGTGGTGCGCTCGATGCAAAGCCGCTGTATCAACGAGCACGACAACAGGCTCTACGACTATGCCAGGCAGTGCCAATCCGCGGGCACCCGGGTGGTCAAGATACCCCAGCGCGGTGGCAGAAAAGCCAGAGAGGCCGTGCTCGACATCAAGTTTGCCTGGGTCACCCTGAAGGCTCCGGCCAACAAGCGTAGCGAGCCTGATATCCCGCTCTACTACGTGGGATGCATCGAGCAGAGCGATGCCGATGACCGGCTGGAGTGGCACCTGCCGACCAGTGCAGCGGTGACCTGCGCCGGGCAGGCCAGCGAGATTATCGGCTACTACGAGCGGCGCTGGCTCATCGAGGATTACCACAAGGTCTGGAAGAGTGCAGGCACGCGGGTCGAGGCGTTGAAGATGCAGAGCCGGGAGAACCTGACGCGCATGAGCGTCATCCTAGCCTTTATCGCGGTACGGTTGCTGCAGTTGCGATTTATCAAAGAGGAGCCTGCCGCGCAGGGAGAGAGCTGCCAAGGGCTGCTGGGCACAAAGAGCTGGAAGCTGCTGTGGTTGAAGATGGAGAAGGGGGCGTTGCCAAATGAAGCCTGCGATATGGCGTGGGCGTACAAGAGCCTGGCGATACTGGGGGCTGGAAGGACACCAAGCGCACGGGGCGAGCCTCGATAGCGGTGTTATGGGAGGGCTGGT
The DNA here is from genome assembly GCF_000801015.1 of Aeromonas sp. ZOR0001. Classification (NCBI taxonomy): domain Bacteria; kingdom Pseudomonadati; phylum Pseudomonadota; class Gammaproteobacteria; order Aeromonadales; family Aeromonadaceae; genus Aeromonas; species Aeromonas sp. ZOR0001. The sequence goes on from NZ_JRJY01000070.1 coordinate 34,914, forward strand.
TTAGGTTACAGACCCTCCTTGAAGGCTATGAACTGGCGCTGTCTCTTGAGCATCAACAGTTGTGATCAAGAGACAGCCGCAAGGTGGCATTTTTAATGGGCGCAGGGTAGCTCAGCGAGGCTTGAAACGCTCGACCCAGGGGTTGGCGGTGAGGCCGTGCAGGATGACGCTCAATATGATGGTGCAGAGCACGGTGGCGATGATGGGGCGCTGGCCAATCAGGGAGGGCTCGTTTTGCAGCACCATCACCGCAAAGACGATGCTGGCAAGGCCCCGCGGCCCGAACCAGCCGATAAAGAGCTTGAGCTCGGGCTTGAGGCCGGTGCCGATGAGGCTCAGCCAAACCGGCACCATCCGCAGCAGGGTGAGGCTGGCAATGGCATAGAGCCAGTATTGCCAGTGCAGCAGCTCCGGCAGAATGGGCATAAGGGTCGCGCCAAACACCATCCAGATCACCACGGAGAGCAGGTCGCCGTAGCCTTCGCAGCTGTCCATATAGGCGTGCTTGTGCTCGCCGAGGCGGTGGCCGATAAAGAGGCCACCGACAAAGGCGGCGATAAAGCCGCTGCCCCCCAGAGTCTGGGCCAGCGCAAAGCAGAGCAGGGCCAGCCCCGGCATGGTGAGCTGGCGCCAGAGCGGCAGTTGCCAGCCGTTGAGATAGGAGATTTTCAGTAGCCGGATGGTGAGGCTGGTCAACACAAAAGCGACCAGCAGGCCAATGCCGATCTCCTCCAGCATCAGGGTGATGGCCAAGGTGGCGGTGCCTGCGTGCTGCTCGGTGGGGGCGATAAGGGCCAGCAGCAGAAGCAGCACAGGCACGCAGATGCCGTCGTTGAGGCCGCTCTCCTGATTGAGCCCTTCGCGCACCGGTGCAGGCACCGCGGGGTTGCTTACCACCGCCTTGCCGAGCGCTGCATCGGTGGGCGCGAGAATGGTGGAGAGGATGGCCATCTCCAGCAGTGGCAGGTCGGGGAAGATCCAGTGGCCAAACAGGGCACCACAGAGCAGGGTGAGGGGCAGGCCAATCAGCAGCAGCCGGATGGGGAGCTGGCGGTTGGCCAGCAATACCTGCCAGTTGGTGTTGGCGGCATCGTTGAATAGCACGATAACCAGCGTCAGCTCGGCCAGCAGCTTGATGCCGGCGCTGTCGATAGAGAGGGAGAGCAGCTCCAGCCCTCCCGGCCCCAGTAGCCAGCCGGTCAGCAGAAAGAGCAGGGGGCCGTTGACCAGTTTTGACTCGAAGCGCCCCGCGATCAGGCTGTAGACCAGCAAGAAGGCGGCGATCACCGCCAGATTCTGGTAAAGCAGGTGTGCATCCATACAACCTCCTTTCTGCCCCCCGCAGGGGGCGGTTTAGTCGGTCAGGCAGTCGGGGTCGAACACATACTCCCCGTCCAGCCAGCGCACGATTTCGTCGACGCAGGATTGGTCACGAAACGGCAGATAGCGCGCCTTGAGGGCGGCAATCTGCTCTGGGGTGAGCTGTGCCAGCCCCAGATCCTGAAACAGCGGCAGGTCGGCCTCGATCATCGCCGAGATCTGCGGGCCGCAGGTGGCGTTGAGGGCGGCATGCAGCGCCTTGTCGGGGTCGTATTGTTTGCCGAGCCGGTAGCTCATTGGCAGGGTGGCCAGCGGCAGGGCGGAGAGCGCCGCCTGCTTCATCGGGTTGACCGCATGGCCGGCGAGCAGATCCGCCAGCTCGGCAGGGCGATTCTCGAAGGCGCGCAGGTGCAGGTAGCTGCTCGCCTTGCTGCCATCGTTGACCGGGTAGTTGTCCCACAGAAACGGCTTGCGGCCGAGCAGTTCGGTCACCTGCTTGAGGTGTACCGCCGGATACTCGGTCGAGCAGACCTTGGGGCCGGTCCAGAAGATCTCGAAACGGCGATCGAGCTGCTCGCCAAGCTCCTCCAGATAGCGGGGAGGCATGGCGCCAAACACCTTCTCTAGCACCGGATCGGTCGAGTAGTAGCTGGGGCAGAAGATGAGGCGGGTCGCCTTGCTGTGGGCCGCGATGTCGTGGGCGATGGTGAGCTGGTGACGGGCCAGATCCGGGGTATCCCCCTTCATGTCGTCAAACAGCACAGCCAGAATGTCAGGCTGCAGCATCTCGTCGATGAGGCGCACTTTTTCGAGCAGCGCCGAGCGTTTGCGATCGTAGTCGTGATGAGCCCCCATGGGGCTCAAGCCCACCCCGAAGGCGAGCCCGTTGGCGCGGCACTGGCGCGCCAGCTCGGCGAGATCGGCCAGTTGCTGCTCGGGCCAGGGGAGGGCCCAGTGCTTGCGCAGATAGCCATCCTCTTTCGGGGCGTAGATATAGAAACCGTAGCCGTGGCGTGGCAGCCACTGGGCGTAGCGGGCGCGGGCCTGCCAGCTCCATCCCTTGCCAAAAAAGCCTTCAATCACCCCCAGATTGGAAGCGGGGGGCAGGGGGCCGGACAGCAAACTTTGATATGGCATAACACTCTCCCTTCTTGCTGGGGACTTGATACGGGACGGTCGGTCAGACCGGGTCCTCTTCCTGAAAGCGCACCCCGATCTTGCTCGGCACGCTCTCGTCCATTTCGGCCACGGTCCAGATCAGGCCCTGCCATTCGATGTTGTCACCGACCACCAGATTATCGCCCAACTGGCTGGCAATAAAATCACCCAGTGTCTGATCCGCCACCTCGCTCACATCCAGCCCGTAGAGAGGGGCGAGATCCACCAGCCGCGCGGCTGCTTCCAGCAGGAAGTCACCGAAGAAGCGGGGGCCGAGGTCCTGCTCCGGCGCCTGACTGAACAGTTGGCCGAGGGCGGGGAGATCACGTTCGTGACCGATGACGCAGAGGATGTCATCGGCCTGCAGGCAGGTACTGCCCGAGGGGTGGAGCAGCTCGCGGCCGCGAAACAGGGCGCAGATCCGGGTGCCGGCGGGCATCTGCAGATC
>NZ_JRJY01000070.1:37938-65380 GCF_000801015.1 Aeromonas sp. ZOR0001
GTCTCCCACTGGCTGTCGAGATCGATCTCGAGCCCGGAGCGGTTGATGGGCGACGGTGGTGCCGGTACCTCCACTCGCGCCAGTTTTGATGCCAGCGGTAGCGAGCTGCCCTGCAAAATCAGCGAGACCAGCACCACGAAGAAGGCAACGTTGAAGTAGAGCTGGGCGTTGGGCAGCCCCGCCATCATCGGGAACACTGCCAGAATGATGGGCACGGCGCCGCGCAAGCCGACCCAGGAGATAAACCAGCGCTCGCGGGGGGCGAAGTTCTTGAATGGCAGCAGCCCGATCCAGACCGACACCGGGCGGGCAAACAGGATCATCCACATCGCCAGCGCCAGCGCGGGCAGGGCGATGGGCAGCAGCTTGTGGGGGGAGGCGAGCAGCCCCAGCACCAGAAACATGCCGATTTGGCTGAGCCAGGTCAGACCGTCCAGCACCGACAATGTGGTGCTGCGGCTGCGCAGGGCGAGGTTACCGAGCAACAGACCGGTGAGGTAGATGGCGAGAATGCCGCTGCCACCAACCGCCGTGGTGAGGGCGAAGATCAGCAGACCGCCGCTGACGGTGAGCAGCGGATAGAGCCCCGGCGCCAGACGGGCTGTGTTGATGAGACGCCACAGCAGCCAGCCGCCGCCAAGGCCAATCCCGGCGCCAAGACCAAACTGCTTGACCAGTTGCAGCAGCAGGAAGCCCCCATCCAGCCCTTGCTGGGCGGTGGCGAGCACCTCGATCAGGGTGACGGTGAGAAAGACCGCCATGGGGTCGTTGCTGCCTGACTCTATCTCCAGCGTCGCGCTCACCCGCTCGTTGAGACTGCGCCCGCCGAGCAGGGAGAAGACCGCCGCCGCATCGGTGGAGCCGACAATGGCGCCGATCAGCATCCCCTGCATCAGGTTGAGGTCAAACAGCCAGGCAGCGGCGAGCCCCGTCAGGCCGGTGGTGATAGCCACCCCGACTGTAGCGAGCGACAAGGCAGGCCAGAGCGCCACCCGGAACGAGGAGACCCGGGTGCGCATGCCGCCGTCGAGCAGGATGATGGCAAGCGCCAGGTTGCCCACCAGATAGGCGATGGAGTAGTCAGCGAAGTGGATACCACCTGGGCCATCCTCACCGGCCAGCATGCCGACGGCGAGGAAGATAACCAGAATGGGAATACCTAGGCGGGAAGAGAGGGCGCTCAACAGTACGCTGGCTCCCACCAACAGGGCAGCGACAAAAAAGAAACTGTTGATGGTAGCGGCATCCAAGGGCGAACTCCTTCCTGGTAATGTGCAAAGTAGGCACATTATATGCAGTTAGACCCCCCTTGTGTGGCTTATTTGTGCATCAATTTGCACTTTCTTACATTTTTCATCCCTTTTTTCAGCATGGCCGCGCCATATTCTGACTGTGACGGGGTTAACGAAAGCGGAGTCAAAGGAGCGTCGATTTCAGGATGCGCAGGGAGGAGAGGGCGGGGAAAAGCGAAACGGCACAGCAGAGGGAGAGGGGAGCACAAGGGCGCTCCCCACGGGATGGGGCGGGATTCAGTCGTCCTCGTCATCCTTCACTTCGCGGATCTTGTCCTTGTAGTTGGGCAACTGCTTCTCCAGCCGTTTCATGTCTTTGATGGCATTGAGAAACAGCCCGAGCAGGAACAGCAGCGGCAACCCTATCCACAGCCAGAGATTCATGGGATTTTCCTTTCGTCAGGACAGGTGGTGACATAACGGGCCAAAATTTCATCAAGGTTGGCCAATATGGTCGACTTGCCTTCAATATCCGCCTGTTGCAGACAAAGTGCCAGTGCCGCGGGATCGAGCCGCTGCTCATCGGACTCCAGCGAAAAGCTGATATGCCAGGGCTCGTAGGCGACCCCGCTCTCTGCCCCGACCGGCTTGGCATAAGGGAGGAAGAAGCCGAAGTCGCTCATATGATCGCTGAGCCACTCGCTGAGATCAGCAAACCAGCCCCCGGCTTCATACTCCCACGGCTCCAGCGCCAGTTTGGTATCGGCGGGCAGGCAGTCTGGGTCGTAGATGTCGAGATCGGTCCCCCAGTGGTGACGGCTGGTGCCGGGCAGGGCGCTCCAGCGCAAAATGGCGTGCAGCCGCTCCACCTCACTCAGTTGCAGGGCATCGATGGGTTGGCTGCTGGCATCGAGCAGCGGCCGTTCGCCGCGCCACTTGCCATTCCAGATGGCGAGCTGGCGCTCGAAGCTGCGCCAGCTGGAGGCCGCCTGCAGGTTGAACCCCTCATAGGCGGCCGCCACCTGCATGTCGTTGAAGGCCGCCGCGGTGGCTGCGGTCAGACGATGGGGGCCGCGCCCCACCAGAATAAGGTGGCTCTCGTCGAGCCCCAGCAGTTGTTCCTGCGTCATGCCAGCAATCTCTCGAGCACCCCTTGGTACATGTCCGCCAGCAGATCCAGATCGTCCGCCTTCACGCACTCGTTCACCTTGTGAATGGTGGCGTTGACGGGACCGAGCTCAATCACCTCGGCGCCGGTGGGGGCGATAAAGCGCCCGTCGGAGGTGCCGCCGGTGGTGAGCAGGGCCGGTCGCTGACCGTTCACCGCCTCGATGGCCGCCACGGCCGCATCGAGCAGCGCGCCGGTGTCGGTGAGGAACGGCTGGCCGGAGAGGGTCCAGCTCAGCTGATAATCGAGGCCATGTCTATCCAGCAGCGCTTCGACCCGCTCGCGGATATCCAGGTCGGTCAATTCGGTGCTGAAGCGGAAGTTGAACTGCACCTGCAGCTCGCCCGGAATGACGTTGGAAGCGCCGGTGCCGGCCGATATGTTGGCGATCTGGAAGCTGGTGGGGGGGAAGTAGGCGTTACCCTCATCCCACACGGTGGCGGCGAGTTCCGCCAGCGCTGGCGCGGCTTTGTGAATGGGGTTGTCCGCCAGATGGGGATAGGCCACATGGCCCTGCACCCCGCGCACCAGCAGATCGCCGGTGATGGAGCCGCGGCGGCCGTTTTTCACTACATCTCCGACCACGGCGGTAGAGGAGGGTTCACCGACGATGCACCAGCGGATCTTCTCGTTGCGGGCCTCCAGGGTGTCGATCACCCGGGTGGTGCCATTGATAAAGGGCCCCTCTTCATCGGAGGTGATGAGAAAGGCGATGGACCCGGTGTGATCCGGATGCTCGGCGACGAAGCGCTCGACCGCCACCACCATGGCAGCCAGCGAGCCCTTCATGTCGGCGGCGCCGCGCCCGTAGAGCACGCCATCCTTGATGGTTGGCTCGAACGGCGGGGTGTGCCATTTGTCCAGCGGCCCGGCGGGCACCACGTCGGTGTGGCCGGCGAAGCAGAACAGTGGCCCCTCGCTGCCACGGCGGGCCCAGAGGTTGGTGGTGTCCTCAAACACCATGGGCTCGATAACGAACCCGATCTTGGCGAGGCGCTCCGCCATCAGGGTCTGGCACCCTTCATCGAGGGGGGTAACGGAGGGGCGGCGGATCAGATCCTTGGCCAGTGCGATGACATCCGACATCAGTTGTCCTTAGTTGTCCTTAACGGGAAAAGAGGGATTGGTAGTGATCAGCCTTGAAACCCAGAGTCAGTTCGCCGTCACGGTCCAGCAGCGGGCGCTTGATCATGGCCGGATGTTCCAGCAGCAGGGCGCGTGCCTTGGCGGTGTCGAGTCCCTGTTTGGCCTCATCCGGCAGGGCGCGGAAGGTGGTGCCGCGGCTGTTGAGCAGGGCTTCCCAGCCGAGTTTTGCCAGCCAGCTGTCCAGATCGTCCGGGTTCAGGCCGTCGGCGCGGTGGTCGTGAAAGCGGTAGTCGATACCGGCCTCATCCAGCCACTTGCGGGCTTTCTTGATGGTGTCGCAATTCTTGATGCCATAGAGGGTGATGGCCATGGGGAGTCCTTCTCTTGTGGGCGCTGGCCGTGGCCGTGCCCGAAAATCCGAATCAACAGAGTGCAAGGGCCCGATTCTGGCATTGTGGCAATCCCATGGCAACGCCGATGGTCTGGCTCGCGGGTTTTACCGGAACTGGTCACACCTGAACGGCGATTTTGAGCACAAGGTCAGAAGCAGTGGGGCTGGCGTGCCCGATGGGGTTGGGTATTGCGGGAGAAGAGCCGCTATTGCAGGAGAAAAAGAGAAAGCGCAAACGCCAGATAGCCAAAACGCGCCAGCGGGCGCGTTTTGGTTGGCATCATCGAACACTGCAATCAGTGCAGGGTGGTCCACTCATGGTCAAAGACCCGGGCCCGTTCCCAGGGTGCATCAGGCAGGCTGGAAGAGAGGCCAGTGTATTTGCCCACGTCGTCCACCACGATGGCGGAGAGGATCGGCAGGTTGTTTTCGGTGCAGTACATGCGGATGCGTTGCAGCAGGGTGCGCAGTTCATCCTGGCACTGCTCCAGCCCGGCCTGCTTGGCCAGTTTGGAGTAACGAATGGTAGTGCGTTCCTTTGCAGACTCGACGAGGATGTCCCACAGCTTGTAGTCGCAGGTCGAAGCACCTGCGGTGGCTTGGCTTGTCATAACTCTCTCCGGCGCGAAATGGTCGCTATATGTCGAAGCGCATCTTCGCCAGTTCGGCGCCGTCATATGTTGATCCAACGCAAAAAAGAGGGGAGTCGCGTCACACAATTCCCGGATATGGGGTGATAAAGGTTTTCCGGCAGTTGAAATAACGAAAAATTGTTACATGGCCGACATATTATGCTAATGAATCACGGTGACGGCACCTTTATTGATAGGGATCAAAGGCAAACAGTGGTCAGATCACTAGATTTCGCTATTCGATAAATTTATCAGGAGTGAATATTGGAACTTTTATTCGTCTTGCTCGTTCTGGTCGCCGTGGTCTACGGCATTATCAAGGATTACAACCCGCAGGCGGTGCTGGCGCTGGCGGGCATGGCCATTTTTGCAGTGGCCTACTGGCTGGGGCTGCACCCTATTCTCCCCGCTGACAAGAGCACCGGTTTCGCCCTGTTCGACCTGTTCGAAGTGTTCAAGGGGATCTTCTCCTACCGCGCGGCGGGCCTCGGCCTCACCATCATGGCGGTGGCGGGTTTTGCCACTTACATGTCCCATATCGGGGCCTCCCAGGCGCTGGTGCGGGTGGCGGTCAAGCCGGTGGCGGGCATCCAGTCAAGCTACCTGATGCTCTCTATCTGTTATCTGGTGGCGGTATTCGTCTCCCTGTTCGTCACCTCCGCCACCGGCCTTGGCCTGCTGTTGATGGTCACCATGTATCCGGTGATGCGCAATCTCGGCATCAGCCCGGCCTCCGCCTGTGGTGTCATCGCCACCTCCCAGGCGTTTGAAATTGGCCCGACCCAGACCAACGCCATCTTCTCCGCCGGTCAATCCGGCATGGATCCGACCAGCTATTTTGTTGACTACCAGATCTGGCTGGTGGCCCCCATGCTGCTGGTGACCATGGTGCTGCACTTCTTCTGGCAGCGTCACTGCGATCGCAAGGATGGCTGGGATCCTGCGCTCCATCGTGGCGATCACGCCGAGCTGGACGAGCAGGGCACCGAGAGCGTGCAGGCGCCCACCTGGTATGCCCTGTTGCCGATCATCCCCTTCGTGCTGATGATGACCTTCTCCAAGCTGCTGGTGAGCGACATCAAGATGAGCGTGGAGGTGGCCATGCTGCTGTCGGTCTTTATCGGCATGCTGTGCGAGCTGCTGCGTAGCCGCTCGGTGCGTACCGCGTTTGCCGGGCTGTCGAGCTTCCTCGATGGCATGGGCAAGGTGTTTGGCCCCGTGGTGGCGCTCATCGTCTGTGCCGAGCTGTTTGCCGAATCCCTCAAGGCCATCGGTGCCATCGATACCCTGCTGCACTCTGCCAGCAATGCCGGTATCGGCAGCGGTCTGATGACCCTGGTGATGGTGGCGCTGATCATGGTGGCGGCGGTCATCATGGGCTCCGGCAACGCGGCGTTCCTCAGCTTCTCGACCCTGGCACCGGCGGTGGCGGCCAAGTTTGGCGTACCTGCGGTGACCATGCTGCTGCCGATGCAGCTCGCTTCCAGTATCGGCCGCACCGTCTCTCCCATCGCAGCGGTACTGATCGCCTGTGCGGGGATTGCCAAGGTATCGCCCTTTACCGTGGTCAAGCGCACCAGCGTGCCGATGGCGGGGGCGCTGGTGACGGCGCTGACCCTAAATTATCTGCTGTTTATGTAAGCGGGTGGCGGACGGCCACGAGCTGTCCGCCCCTTTCACTCGGCTGTCGGACGGGAGGCCTGCCCTCCCGTCCCAGGAGATGACAATGACAGACTCTCGCAACGCTTTTTCTCTGGATGCCTACCTGGCAGATCTGGCCCCGCTCATCAACCTCGATTGCGGTACTCGCACCCCGGCCGGGGTAGCGAAAGTGGCCGACATCATGACCGAGAAATATGAGGCCATCGGCTGGCAGGTGACTCGCCACCAGTTTGCTGCCGAGTGCGGTCCCTGCCTCGAGATCACCAATGCGCCGGGTGCCGATCACTACGACGTGATGCTGTGCGGCCACATGGATACCGTCTTCCCCGAGGGGACGGCGGCCAAGCGCCCGCTGAAAATCGAAGGCAATCAAGCCTTTGGCCCCGGCGTTTCGGACATGAAGAGCGGCCTGCTCTCTATCTGGTATGCCCTCAAAGAGATGGATCCGGCGCAGTTGGCCAAGCTCAAGGTGCTGGTCTGCTACAACTGCGACGAAGAGATTGGCTCTCCCTGGTCGAAAGATTGGCTGGTGGAGAAGGCCAAACAGAGCGGCTGCGTGCTGGTGGCCGAGGCAGCCCGTCCCAACGGGGATCTCATCAGCGCCCGCAAGGGCAATGCCAAGTACCGCATCACCTTCCACGGCAAGGCCTCCCACGCCGGTTCGGCCCTGACCGAAGGTGTCTCTGCTATCACCGAACTCGCGCACTGGGTGCTGGCCATCAACGAGCAGGTCAACATGACCACGGGCACCACCATGAACGTCGGCGTGGTACAGGGCGGCACCGGTGTCAACGTGGTGCCGGACTTTGCAGAGGCGATCGTCGATCTGCGCTTCTGGAGCAACGAAGAGGCCGCTGCGGTACACGATCGGCTCACCTTTATGGCCAACAACCCCTTCCTCGCGGGCTGCCGGGTCGAGGTGGATCGCCAGACCTTCAAGCCAGCGATGCGCCCGAGCGGTGATACCGAGGCGCTGATGGCGCTGGTGGAGGCGGCAGCCAAAGAGGAGGGGATCCCCTTCAACTGGCTGGAGGCCGGTGGCGGCTCGGATGCCAATTTCACCGCCGCCGCAGGTGTGCCGTCCCTCGATGGTTTCGGCCCCATGGGGGGCGGCTTCCACTCGGAGGCGGAGTTCCTGCTGCTGGAGAGCATCGAGCCGCGCATCCGCCTGCTGCAGCGGGTGCTGGGCAAGCTGGCAAAATAAGCCGGTCTATCCCTTGTTCGGGTCGTCATGGCCCGCTCAAAACTGGTCCGCTCAAATCCAAACGGGAGGCTGTTGCCTCCCGTTTTTTTATCTCGATTTTTCGCGCGCTAAGTGAGTTGGCTGCTTGCTTGCGGCCGTTACCCCTGCGGTTCGGCCAGATAGGCCAGGTGATCCTGCCGCGCCACCAGCCAGTCATCGAGGCGCAGCGGGGCGGCAAAGCCCGGGCCGTCGGTCACCATGGTGTGGTACTCCCCCTGCTCGCCGCAGGCATCGAAGCCCTCGCGCTCTGCCAGTTGTTGTAGCTCGCAGAGGGTGGCGGCATCGAGGGTGCGTCCAGTCCACTCGGGAGCCAGCACCCGGGTATCGACGCAGGAGAGGTGGGCGACGATGCCGCGGGCCAGCAGATCCGCCAGCAAGGCTTGACGAGATTGCTGCCAGAGCGGGGTGTGGACGGTGAGCCCCAGCGGCTGGCAGCGTTCGCGGATCCAGTTTGGTGCGCCCCCCACGCTGTCGATATCGCCGGTGACTACGCCATCGAGTTGCCACTCCTCCTTGAGCCGTGCCAGTGCCCGCTCATAACCGAGAGCGAACGGCGCTTCTATGGTGACCAGCAGATGGGGCAGCCCGAGGGCTTCCGCCTGACGGCGCACCAGCGGCAAGGGGTGAGCGAGAAATCGGGGCTCTGGCGGCGCAAAGGTGGCCAGTGCCACCACCTGATGGCCCGCTTGACGGGCATGACAGAGGGCCAGCATGGCATCTTTGCCACCGCTCCAGAGCAGGATGACGCGAGACATGGATGAGATTCCGGTGGTGAACGAGGGGGCATGCTACCCAGCGGCGGGGGCAGAGGTAAAGGTATTGTGTCCGGAAATGGCGGCGGGGAAGTGGTTGAGGTAACGGAGCGGGGAAAAAGCAGGCCCCCGAAGCGGGGGCCTGTATTGCAATAGCGTGGTAAACGCGACTGCGATTAGAGCAGGATGCTGGTGAGGATAAAGCCCAGCGAGCAGGAGGTCACCACCCCGATCAACCCCGGAATGATGAAGCTGTGGTTGATGATGAACTTGCCGATGCGGGTGGTGCCGGAGCGGTCGAAACCGATACAGGCCAGATCGCTCGGGTAGGTCGGCAGCACGAAGTAGCCGTAGCTCGCCGGCAGGAAGGCGATCAGCAGCTTTGGCTCCACACCCAGCGCCAGACCCATGGGGGCGATGGCGGTGAGGGCGGCGGCCTGGCTGTTTACCAGCTTGGAGATGAGGAACAGCACCAGAGCGTAGGTCCAGGGCTGGGCCTGTACCACATGGGCCAGAGTCTCTTTGAGCAGCGGCATGTGAGCCTGGAAGAAGGTCTCACTCATCCATGCCACCCCGAATACGGAGAAGATGGCGACCATGCCCGCCTTGAAGACGGCACCGTTGGCGATCTCGCCCGGCTTGACCTTGCAGCGCATCAGGATGATGGCACCGGCGATCAGCATCATCATCTGGATCACCAGGTTCATGGAGAGCGGGCCGGTCTTGTCCTTGATGGTGAACACCGGACGCAGACCTTCGTTGGCGCCGAGCAATACCACGGCAGCGATGGCGGCGAAGAAGATCCAGGTAGACCAGTAGGCCTCTTTCGGGAACTTGGTGTTGAGCAGGGTCTCGCCACCACCGTAGATGAAGGCGCGTTGCTCCGGGTCTTTGATCTTGGCCTGGAACTCTTCATCCTTGTCCAGATCCTTGCCGCGACGCAGGCTCCACAGGGCAGCCACGATGACACCGGTCAGGGAGGAGGGGATGGCGATCATCAGGATGTCGAGCAGGCCGTAAGCCTGACCGATACCGTGACCGGCCGCCAGAATGGAAACCATGGAGACCACAGCAACGGAGACCGGGGAGGCGCAGATGGCCATCTGGGAGGCAACGGAGGCCACGGCCATCGGGCGCTCGGGGCGGATGTTCTTCTGCAGCGCGATGTCAGCGATGATGGGGAACATGGTGTAGACCACGTGGCCGGTACCGCACAGGAAGGTGAGGGTCCAGGTGGTGAGCGGCGCCAGGATAGTGATGTATTGCGGGTGACGGCGCAGCAGACGCTCGGCCACTTGCATCATCAGGTTGAGGCCACCGGCAGTCTGCAGGGTGGCGGCACAGCCGATCACCGCCAGAATGGTCAGCATTACCTGAACAGGCGGTTCGCCCGGCACCAGGCCGAAGACGAAGGTCAGCAGGAAGAGACCGATACCACTGATGAGACCGAGTCCCATGCCCCCAAAGCGGGTACCCAGCAGCAAGCAGCCGAGTACCACCAAAAATTCCATCAAGATCATTCCGTTACCTCGTGTGATTCAACCCATATTGCCGCGGGTAGCCTGAACCATGAATTGTCATTGTCTGTTTTATTTAGCCCAAAAGGGTTAGTTGCTATTCTGCTCCCCTGAAAAAGTGAAAAAATTGAGTTACTTCAATAACTCGATGAATTTTTGATTAAACCACTTAAAAACCACGTACTAACAAAAACATCATTTTTTCACCAAGTAGTATCACTCGGGGCCAAGCCAGCGGGTGGTCATGGTGGCAGCACAGAGTGGCAGCAGGGCTGCAGGGGAGGGGCATAAAAAGGGCTCGATTGCGGCAGAAGAGGGTGAAAAAGCCAGCGCTCAGGCTATTTTTGCCAGCAAGGGCTGACTTTGGCGGGTTGGCTCATTTGGCCGCAGGTGCTTGCTGCAGATAGCGGCGCTGATAATCTTCGCTCAGCTTGGCAATATCGAGTCTGGCAATGGCCTGTGCCACCCGTTGCTGCAACGCCTGCTGATCGGGACGAAACATGATGTGCAGGCTCTTGTGTTCGAGGATCTTCGGGTGAAACAGCAATCCGGCGCTGATCAGCTTGCGATCATGGTTGATGAGCCACTGAAAGACATCCCGATCGATCACCGCCAGATCGAGCCGGTCGCGCTGCAATTTGCGCAGGTTGAGCAGGTCAGCATCGACGGCGGCAGTGTTGAGGCGCTTGCTGGCCATCAGAGCATCGAATTCACGGGTGTTGACGTACCCCTCCACCACGCCGATCCGGTAGGGGGCGAGATCCGTGAGCTGCTGCCAGGGGATGGGGGGGCCTGAGCGCTGCGCCATGCCCAGCACGCTGTCGCCTACGCTGGGGGAACTGCGCCACAGGGTGGGCAGGGTGTCGGAGAGGTACTCGGGAAAATAGCCGCTATAAGGCTGGGTCGGGTCGGCCGCCAGCCGCACCGCCCGCTGCCAGGGGTAGAAGTCGAACGTCACTTCCAGTCCCGCTTCGGCAAAGGCACGTTTGACAATATGACCGGTGAGGCCGCCATCGGGCAGGCTCTGGCTGGTGTAGGGGGGCCACTCCAGGGTGGTCAGACGAACGGGCTCGGCCCACAGTTGAACAGGCATGCAGGACAGCAGTAGCGAAAGCAGCAGGCGATATCCCATAGGCGACGAGTTCCTTGTGCCGGTTGATCCTGAGTATCACCCATAACGGTGACAATAAAAAAGCCGACCCGCAGGTCGGCTTTTGCAATGCAGTGGCAAGATGCCGCTGATCAGAACTCGGCGGTACGTGGAGTACGCGGGAACGGGATCACGTCGCGGACGTTGCCCATGCCGGTCACGTATACCACCAGACGCTCGAAGCCCAGACCGAAGCCGGAGTGCGGCACGGTACCGAAGCGACGCAGGTCGCGGTACCACCAGTAATCTTCCTTGTTCAGGCCCATCTCGGCCAGACGGGCATCCAGCACGTCCAGACGCTCTTCACGCTGGGAACCACCGATGATCTCGCCGATGCCCGGTGCCAGTACGTCCATCGCGGCAACGGTCTTGCCGTCATCGTTGAGGCGCATGTAGAAGGCTTTGATATCTTTCGGGTAGTTCTTCACCACCACCGGAGACTTGAAGTGCTCCTCGGCCAGATAGCGCTCGTGCTCGGAGGAGAGATCGATACCCCAGGAGACCGGGAACTCGAACTTCTTGCCGCAGTTTTGCAGCACTTCGATGGCGTCGGTGTAGTCGATCTGGGCGAAGTCGGAGGAGACGAAACGCTCCAGACGGCCGATGGCATCCTTGTCCACGTGCTGGGCGAAGAACTCCAGATCGTCACGACGCTCGGTCAGTACGGCGTTGAAGACATACTTCAGCATGGCTTCGGCCAGTGCGGCGTTATCTTCCAGATCGTTGAAAGCCACTTCCGGCTCAACCATCCAGAACTCGGCCAGGTGGCGGCTGGTGTTGGAGTTTTCAGCGCGGAAGGTCGGGCCGAAGGTGTAGACCTTGGAGAGGGCGCAGGCATAGGTTTCGGCGTTCAGTTGGCCGGATACGGTCAGGAACGCCTCTTTGCCAAAGAAATCTTCGTTGTAGTCCACCTTGCCGGCGTCGGTGCGCGGCAGGTTTTCCATGTCCAGAGTGGAGACGCGGAACATCTCTCCGGCACCTTCGGTGTCAGAGGCGGTGATGAGCGGGGTCGCAACCCAGAGGAAACCCTCTTCGTGGAAGAAGCGGTGGATGGCTTGCGCCAGGCAGTGACGAACGCGGGTCACGGCGCCAACGATGTTGGTACGCGGGCGCAGGTGGGCCTGTTCACGCAGGTATTCGATGCTGTGGCGCTTGGCAGCCATCGGGTAGGTGTCCGGATCTTCGACCCAACCGACTACCTTCACCTCGGTCGCCTGCAGTTCGAAAGCCTGGCCGCTGCCCTGAGAGGCGGCAACCACGCCGGTCACTTCCACGGAGCAGGCAGTGGTCAGACGCAGCACTTCATTCTCGTAATTGGCCAGGGTATTGGGGACAACTGCCTGTACCGGATGGAAACAGGAGCCATCGGAAATGGCCAAAAATGAGATCCCCGCCTTGGAATCACGGCGAGTCCGGATCCACCCTTTGACAGTTTGGGTGGTGCCGACCGGATACTTACCGGCCAGCACATCTACTACGGATGCGTGCGTCATCGAAATATTGTCTCCAGCTTGTTCTTGCAGCGCTATTTGCAACACTAGGGAGTCTGGCCCGGGCACAGATGGCCCACCATGGCAGACTAAGCCGTCAATCTTACCCGCGCGGGTTTGATAAACAAGCAAAAATGTCGGACTCTGGTGGGGTTTTCGGCATGGTTCACTCAACAAGAGTGTCACGGGCGCAGGAGAGGTGGGTGAAAGATCGGCGGCATGGGCCAGATTGGCTGACACGGGTGTTGCAGGGGCTGGTGATGCTCTGCTGGGGCGGCTTTATCGTGCTGCTCTCCCTTTACCACTATGCCCGGCCCGAAATTGCCTACGGTTTTCTGGTCTATGGCGGGATCGAGGTGCGCGATTATTGGGACCCGGCCCTTACCCCCTGGCTGGTCTACGGGCTCTGGAGCTGCTGCGCCCTGACGCTGGCGGTGTTGCTGCTGGAGCGCAAGCGCAGCCGCCGTCAGGATGACTCCCGGCATGTCAATCTGGCCATCCTGCTATTGGTACTGATCGCCAGCTTGCTCTTCTACTACGTCGGTTAAGCGTTCGTCTTAGCGGGGCTGATCCGGCTCCTGCTTGCTGGCCTTGGTGCGCTTGCCGAGCTGTCGCTCCACGCTGTCGAGCATCTGGTTGTAGGCCACCGCCACCCGGCCAATCTCGTCGCCGTCATCCCCCTCCAGCCGGTGGCCGAAGTCGTGCAAGTCGGTGGCCTCTTCCATGGAGCGGGTCAACTGGTTGAGGGGGCGCACGATCCAGGTGCGGATGACCCAGAGGGTCAGCAGCAGTCCCATCCCGAAAATGCCGGTGAGGATCAGCGCCGAGGTGAGAATATTCTGCTCGACCCGGGTAAACAGCGAATCGAGGGAGTAGTCAAAGCGCACCGCACCAAGCACGGTATTCTCCGGCACCAGATGACAGCTGGTGCAGTCGGTGCCGCGAAAATCCTTCTTGGCCAGCAGCGGTCGGGTGACCACCAGACGGCTGTGCATGCCGTTGTGCACCACCTCCAGGCTCCCTTTGCCCGCCAGAGCCAGCTCATCAAACTCATCTTTTACCTGTTCTGTCTCCCGTCCCGGGCCGAACTGTTTGCTCACCGCGTCGCCACGAACGATGCGGGCATCCTCCACATGGGCGTGGTCGAGAAACTTGCCGCGCAGGGTATCGCGGGCATCCATCTTGCCGGTCAGCATCAGCATGTTGAGGCCGTCGAAATAGGCTTCGGTCTGCTCGCGGCTCTGCTCCTTGATGAGCGTCAGGATGAGATCGCGCTCGCGCACCGCCTGATAGGCTGCGGAGAAGACCAGTACCATGGAGAAGATGAAGAGCAGGAAAAAGTTGATTTTGGCAGCAATGGAGAGGCGCATGAGCAGTCTTTCTTGATGGTAAAACCGCAGCAGTTTACCCCTCTTGGGGCCTCAGGTCTGGTGTTTTGCTCACATTACGGCAAGTGAAACTGCACGGAAGTGGATAAAGTTGCCCTCTTTATATATCAAATGCCGGTAGTCAAACGGGCGGCTGCGATGGCCGCCCGCTGCATGCATTAAAACTCGCCTTCGGTGATGGCCTGAGTGATGGCGCCGGTCAATACCCGCAACTCTTCAGGGGTGATGACGAAGGGGGGCATCAGGTAGACCAGCTTGCCAAAGGGGCGGATCCAGGCGCCCAGTTCGACAAACTTGCGCTGGATGCGCGCCACATCCACCCGCTCTTTCATCTCCACCACCCCGATGGCGCCGAGCACCCGCACATCCGCGACCGCCGGGTGCAGGGTCAGCTCTACCAGTTCTGTTCGCAGCTGATGCTCGATGGTGCGCACCCGCTCCTGCCAAGGTGAGGTCAGCAGCAGCTCGATGGAGGCGTTGGCCACCGCGCAGGCAAGCGGGTTGCCCATAAAGGTGGGGCCGTGCATAAAGACGCCGGCCTTGCCGTCACAGATGGTATGGGCGACATGCTCGGTTGTCAGGGTCGCCGAGAGGGTGAGGTAGCCGCCGGTGAGCGCCTTGCCCAGACACATGATGTCGGGGCTGATCCCCGCCCAGTCGCAAGCAAACAGCTGGCCGGTGCGGCCAAAGCCGGTGGCGATCTCGTCGGCAATCAGCAGCACACCGAACTCGTCACACAGGGCGCGCACCCACTGCAGGTAGCGGGGGTGATAGAAGCGCATGCCGCCAGCGCCTTGCACTATGGGCTCAAGCACGATGGCGGCGATCTCTTCGTGATGATCCGCCATGAGCGTCGCCAGCTCCACCACGCACTGTTCATCCCACTCGGCGTGGAAGCGACAGCTCGGCGCATTGACAAAATAGTGTTCCGGCAGGAATCCCTTGTAGAGCTCATGCATGCCGCCGTCCGGATCACAGACGCTCATGGCGCCAAAGGTGTCGCCGTGATAGCCGCTGCGCAGGGCGACAAATTTGGCTCTGGGCGTCCCCCTGGCGTGCCAGTACTGCTGGGCCATCTTGAGCGCCACTTCCACTGCCACCGAACCGGAATCGGCCAGAAATACCCGATCAAGCCCCTTTGGAGTGATCTCCACCAGCTTGCGGCAGAGCTCGACCGCCGGAGAGTGGGTGAGGCCGCCAAACATCACGTGGGACATCTTGCCGAGCTGGGCGGTGGCGGCGGCGTCCAACTCCGGCACCTGATAGCCGTGCACGCAAGCCCACCAGGAGCTCATGCCATCCACCAGTTCACGGCCGTCGCTGAGGGTGAGGGTCACCCCTTTGGCGCTGGCTACTTCATAGCAGGGCAGGGGGTGAGTGAGGGAGGTATAGGGGTGCCAGATGTGGTGCAGGTCGAATTCTTGGTTGGTCATTTGTTGTTCTGTTGTCAATTGGTTTGATCTGGTCGGTGTTGACAGTCTACGCGTGCTCTCTACACTAGCCAACAATTTCAGCCACTTGGCACTGCGCATCACCCTGAGCGCGCGGGCCTGGCGGCGGGTTCTGTGGCCGTCCATCCCAAGATGGCGGGCGCAGGATCCCACTAATAACAACCGGAAGCCATGTATGAATGCTCTCACAGCGGGCGGTCACGCCCTTCGTCATGACTGGACTCTCGCCGAGGTTCAGGCCCTGTTTGCCCTGCCGTTCAACGATCTGCTGTTTCAGGCCCAGACCGTCCACCGCGCCCACTTTGACCCGAACGAAGTGCAGGTGAGCACCTTGCTTTCCATCAAGACCGGCGCCTGCCCGGAAGATTGCAAATACTGCCCTCAGAGCGCCCGTTATCACACCGGTCTCGAAGCTGAGCGGCTGATGGCGGTGGAGAAGGTGCTGGAGCGGGCCCGCGAAGCCAAGGCCAACGGCTCGTCACGCTTTTGCATGGGGGCCGCCTGGCGCAACCCCAAAGAAAAAGACATGCCCTACATCATCCGGATGATTGAGGAGGTGCGCGGGCTCGGTATGGAGACCTGCATGACGCTAGGGATGCTTACCGCCGATCAGGCGGCGCGTCTGGGGGCCGCGGGGCTCGATTACTACAACCACAACCTCGACACCTCGCCGGAGTTTTACGGCGAGATCATCTCCACCCGCACCTATCAGGACAGGC
The DNA here is from genome assembly GCF_000801015.1 of Aeromonas sp. ZOR0001. Lineage (NCBI taxonomy): Bacteria > Pseudomonadati > Pseudomonadota > Gammaproteobacteria > Aeromonadales > Aeromonadaceae > Aeromonas > Aeromonas sp. ZOR0001. Next base: position 53,820 of record NZ_JRJY01000070.1, read on the forward strand.
TCGATACCCTGGAGCATGTGCGCAGCGCCGGCATGAAGGTCTGCTCCGGTGGTATCGTCGGCATGGGCGAGCAGGCGAAAGATCGGGCGGGCCTCTTGATGGCGCTGGCCAATCTGCCGCGTCACCCGGAGAGCGTGCCCATCAACATGCTGGTCAAGGTGAAGGGAACGCCGCTGGAGAACGAGGAGAACCTCGATCCGTTCGAATTTATCCGCACCATCGCCGTGGCACGGATCATGATGCCCGCCTCCCATGTGCGCCTCTCTGCCGGACGGGAGAAGATGAACGAGCAGATGCAGGCGATGTGCTTTATGGCCGGGGCCAACTCCATCTTCTACGGCTGCAAACTGCTGACCACTCCTAACCCGGACGAGAACAGCGACATGCAGCTGTTCAAGCGGCTCGGCATTCGTCCCGCCCAGCGCGCCCAGAAGCCTGATCAGGTTCAAGAAGAGGAGCTGCTGGCCGAGGTGAGCCGCCAGAGTGAACCTGCCGAAATGTTTTATGACGCCACCCGCCCCCGTGCCGGGGCTGCGCGGTCATGAACGGCCCTGCAGTAACGGGCCCCTTTGGGTTGGGCACGGCGCTGGCCGGGCGCGAACAGACTGGCCTGCTGCGCAACCGCATCGCGACCGACGGGGCGAGTGGCGGGCGGCTCAGGGTTGCAGGGCGCGACTACCTCAACTTTTCCGCCAACGACTATCTGGGACTGGCAGATCACGGCGCCATCAAGGCCGCCTTCAACGCGGGGATTGAGCGCTATGGTGCGGGCTCCGGCGCCTCGCCGCTGGTGACTGGGTACAGCCGTGCCCACCAAGAGCTTGAGGATACCCTGGCCGAGTGGCTCGGGGTGGAGGCGGTACTGCTGTTCAATTGCGGTTTTTCCGCCAATCAGGCGGTGCTCAAAGCGCTGCTTGGCAAGGAACACCTGCTGTGGCAGGACAAACTCAACCACGCCTCTTTGCAGGAGATGGGCAGCCAGCTCCCTTGCAAGATGAAGCGTTTTGCCCACAACGATATGGCGGCCCTTGAACGGCAGCTTGAGCCCAATCGCGGACTGATTGTCTCGGAAGGGATGTTCAGTATGGACGGGGATCAAGGCCCCTGGCGCGAGCTCGCAACCCTCGCCGCCCAAAGCGGCAACTGGTTGATGATCGACGATGCCCACGGTCTTGGTGTGCTGGGATCCGAGGGGCGCGGCACCCTGGCGGCGCAGGGGGTTGCTCCTGCCAGCGTACACATCCAGATGGGCACTTTTGGCAAGGCGCTCGGGGTTGCCGGTGCCTTTGTCGGCGGCAGTCGCGAACTGGTGGAGTATCTGGTCAACTTCGCCCGCCACTATGTCTACAGCACCCATATGCCCGCCGCGCAGGCCTGCGCGGTCAGCAAGAGCATCGAACTGGTGCGCGCGGCTGATGAGTCCCGCGCCCATCTTGGTAAGCTGATCGCCCGCTTCCGGCAAGGGGCTGAGGCGCTGGGTTGGCAACTCGGTGCCAGCGCCACCCCGATCCAGCCGCTGCTGGTGGGGGAGAGCAGTGTTGCCCTGCAACTGGCAGAACGGCTGCGGGAACGCGGCGTCTGGGTGAGCGCCATCCGCCCGCCCACGGTGCCAGTCGGTACGGCCCGGCTGCGTATTACCCTGAGCGCGGCTCACCGCGAGCAGGATGTGGATCGCCTGCTCGATGCCTTGGGGGTCTGCCCTCCAGCGACAACGCTTGGGGAGACTCACCATGGCTGAGCGTTTTCAAACGGTCGACAAGGCGCAGCTTGCTCGCCGTTTTGGCGCCGCCGCTCGTCACTACGATGCCCATGCCCGCTTTCAGCAGGAGGTGGGGCAGGCGTTGCTGGAATGGATGCCGAGCAGGCCGGTTGGCACTGATCTGACGGTGAGCGGGCTGGATCTGGGCTGCGGCACCGGCTTTTCCTTGCCCCAACTGGCGAACCGTTGTCACCAGCTGGTGGGGCTGGATCTCGCCCCCGGCATGCTGGCGCAGGCCGCCTTGCGTGACAGCGGTGCTCGCCTGCTCTGCGGCGATGCGGAGCAGCTTCCTTTCGCCGACAGCACGTTCGACTGGGTTTTCTCCAGTCTGGCGCTGCAATGGTGCGAGCGTCCGGCCCAGGCTTTCGGCGAGTTGCTGCGGGTGGTCAAACCGGGCGGCCAGATCTTTTTCTCGACCCTGCTCGATGAGTCGCTCTGGCAGTTGCGAGCCGCCTGGCAGCAGCTTGATGGTCGCGCCCATGTCAATCGCTTCCTCAGCCTGCCACAATTGGAGCAGGCGCTGGCTAGCGCCGGGGTAGTTGCTCCCGAGCTGCGTTGTATCACCTGGGATCTCGCCTATCTTGAATTGCCGCAGCTGTTGCGCGATCTCAAGGGGATTGGGGCCAATCAGGTCAACGACAATCAGGGGCGCGCCGCGCCGGCCGGTCTGAGTGGTCGCGCCAGATTGCAGCAGCTGGCTCAGGCGTATGAGGCGTTTCGCCAGCCCGATGGCAGGCTGGTCGCCAGTTATCGGGTGTGCCTCGGCCGTCTCAGCAAGCCTTGCTGAGCGCCGGGAATCGCAGTGTGTGCAGGGTAGTCAACGGGCCCTGCCAAGGAGAGAACCGTATGAAATCATTCTTTATCACCGGCACCGATACCGATGTGGGCAAGACGCTGGTGGCGCGCACCCTGCTGCGCGAATTTAGCGCACAGGGAATCAAGTGCGCGGGTTACAAGCCGGTCTCGGCCGGATGTGCTCGCACTCCGGACGGGCTGCGCAACCTGGATGCCGTTCTGTTGCAGGAGGCGGCGAGTCTGCCGCTGCCCTATGAGGTGGTCAATCCTTTCGCCTATGAGCCGCCGATTGCGCCCCACATCGCCGCCAGCGAGGCGCGCCAGCCTATCACCATGCAGGGGTTGAGCGAGGGGCTACGCAAGATTGAACAGGCCGGGGCCGAACTGGCGGTAGTGGAAGGGGCAGGGGGCTGGTATCTGCCGCTCGATCGCAAGCATCTGCTGTCGGACTGGGTCAAGCAGGAGAACATGGCGGTGATCATGGTGGTGGGGGCCAAGCTGGGTTGCCTCAACCATGCGCTGCTCACCTTTGCCGCCATTCGCAATGATCAGCTGCCGGTGGCGGGGTGGGTAATTAATCGGCTCCATGGTTCCATGAGCCATTATCAGGAAAATCTGGACACCCTGAGGGGCTTGCTGCCAGCTCCCTTCCTAGGCGAAATTCCGTTTATAAACAATCCGCTTGAAGCCGATTTGCAGGGGCGTCTCGATATCTCGCCGCTACTTTGACGGCATATTCAGCGAACATTCATCGAATCTCCCTAGAATGTCGACATTAACATGATCAGGTGGGGATCCCGAGTGATCCCCGGTCATGTCCCTTATCTTCACAAGGAGTCTATATGAAGCGAATTATGCTATTCCTGGTGACCAACCTGGCCGTCATGCTGGTGCTGGGGGTGGTACTCAATATCCTGTTCTCGGTTCTGGGGATCAACAAGTCCAGCATTTCCGGGCTGTTGGTGTTCTGTGCCGTGTTCGGTTTTGGGGGTTCCTTTATCTCCTTGCTGATGTCCAAGTGGATGGCCAAGCGCAGCTATGGCGTCCAGGTCATCGAGCAACCCCGTAACGAGACCGAGCACTGGCTGGTGAGTACTGTGGCCCGTCAGGCCCGCGAAGCGGGTATCAAGATGCCGGAAGTGGGGATCTACGACTCTCCCGAGATGAACGCCTTTGCAACCGGCGCCCGCCGCGATGATTCGCTGGTGGCGGTCTCCTCCGGCCTGCTCTACAGCATGAGCCGTGACGAGGCGGAAGCGGTACTGGCCCACGAGGTTAGCCACGTGGCCAATGGCGATATGGTGACCCTGACCCTGATCCAGGGTGTAGTGAACACCTTCGTGATGTTCTTCGCCCGGATCGTGGCTGGCGTGATCAGCAACTTCTTCAGCTCCAACAACGAGGAAGAGAGCAGCAGCACCGGCGGTTTTGCCTACATGATCACCGTGTTCGTGCTGGAGATGCTGTTCGGTATTCTGGCCTCCATCATCGTCATGTGGTTCAGCCGTCAGCGCGAGTTCCGTGCCGATGCAGGTGCCGCCAAGCTGGCCGGTCGCGACAAGATGATTGCCGCCCTTGAGCGCCTCTCCCGCGGTGCCGAGCCGCAGCTGGAAGGCTCCATGATGGCCTTTGGCATCAACGGCAAGCGCTCCATGAGCGAGCTGTTCATGAGCCACCCGCCCATCGAGCAGCGTATCGCCGCCCTGCGTGGTTGATAGATACTGAATGACGGGAGATGACCCCGAATAAAAAACGGCTGCCTTCGGGCAGCCGTTTTGCTTTTCAGCGTTCTTTAAAGCTTGAAGTGTCCCATCTCCTGGCGCAGTACCCGTGACAGCTGCTTGAGCTTGGCCGCCTCTTGGGACACATGGCGGGCGGCATCCCCCGATTGTTCGGAGAGGGAGGTGATGTTGCCGACGGTAGAGACCACTTCGTTGGCGGCGGTGGATTGCTCGCGCAGGGTGTGGCTGATCTCCCCCATCAGGCCGGTGAGGTTGGAGGCGTGGCTCTGGATGCTGGCGATCGCCTCGCCGGTCTGGTTGGCCAGCGTGACCCCACGGGAGACGTTGTTGACCGTGTTCTCCATGCTGCGGATGGAGGCATCGGCCCCGCTCTGGATCTTGCTGATCATCCCGGTGATCTGCTGGGTTGAGGCCGCCGAGCGGCTGGCCAGATTGCGCACCTCGTCGGCCACCACCGCAAAGCCGCGACCCTGTTCACCGGCCCGCGCCGCCTCGATGGCCGCGTTGAGGGCCAGCAGGTTGGTCTGATCGGCGATGCCGCGGATCACCCCGATGATCTCCGAAATCTGCTGGGTATGGCCGTTGAGCTCGGATATGGTGCTGGCTGCATCCCCCACAGTGGTGGAGATATTCTCGATGCTGCCAAGCGTCTCTTTAATGACCCCCGAACCCTCCTCCAGGGTATTGGCGGAGACCTTGCTCAGCTCGTCGGCATGGGTGGCATTGTCGGAGAGGTGACTGATGCTCACCACCAGCTCCTCGATGGCGGCTGCCATGGTCTGGGTGCTGGTTTGCTGATCGGTGGCAAACTGTGCGGTCTGCTCGGCGATCTGGGCGATGCTGTCGGCAGAGTGGGACAGCTCCTCGGTGGAGTGAGAGACCTTGGCGATGATCCCCTTGAGGATGGTCTGCATGCCGCCGAGCAGGCCGATCAGGCTCTCTTTCGATCCTGGCGGCACCTTGATGGGGCGCGAGAAGTCCCCTTCCGCCATCATATGAAGATCGGTCTTGAGCTGTTCGACCGAGGTGCCCACCAGATCGAGCAGGGAGCGATAGGTGCGCCAGAGGAAGAACATCAACACCAGACCGAGGGCGATAAAGAGATAGCGCAGCATGTCGGTATTGGCGATGGCGCTCTCGACTGCCTCATGGTTGCGCTGCTCCATCATCACGTAGAAGTCATCGATGGGGGACATGATGCGCCCCTTGTTCTGGTGATAGGCCTTGTCATGCATCATGGCGATGGCTTTTTGCTGGTTGGCAACCGGATCGCCATCGCTCTGCTGCACCAGCTTGAAGGCGGCGACCTCGGTGTTGACCAGGGCATCCGAGTTGTTTTTGGCCTCGTTCAGTTTGGCGAGTTCGCCGTCGGTGAAACCGGCATCCTTCATCAGGTCGATCAGGCCACGGCGAACATTGCTGTCGGGGCGGGGATTCTGGCCGTTGGCGGCGACAAAGTCCCAGTAGATACGGTTGTAGCCTTCCGGCCTGGGTTGCTCGCCGTTGCGAATGGCCAGGATCCGCATGTACTGCTGCTCGTAGGCTGGATCCTTGGTGATGACATAGGTGCGCCCGAGTCGGGTCAGATCATCGGAGGATTGGCGCAGCTCATCGGCCAGCAGGTAGGAGACATATTGTTGTCGATAACTCTCTTCCAGTTGTTTACCCGCCCAGCTATAGGCGAAAAACACCAGTGACAGCAGGACCAGGGTGATGACGGATAGCAGCAGGTTGAGCTGAAAGGCGGGCTTGTTCTGTTCCATGGTATGGGCGTCCTTTCCCTATGGCTGAGTGTCGTATGGAGCATCGCCAAGTCAATGGCTGGCAAGGCTTTTTGCTCTGAGAGTATAGGAAGGGAAACTCACTGATGAAGGCCGTGGGGACAAATTAAGGGCGGATCAGGTGAACAAGTGTGGATAAAGATGACCGGGGTCAATTCCCCGGTCATCTGGGGTGGCGTGAGTTAATGCGGCCCGATCACCCGATCATAGGATTTCAAGGTCGGTGAGCGGCACGGCGCAGCAGGCAAGGATCTTGCCTTCGGCCCGCTCGGCGGCGGTGATGGCGGGGGCGTCGGGGTGATCCACCTCGCCCGAGATCAGCGTCTGTTTGCAACTGCCGCAGATGCCGGCGCGGCAGCTCCATGGCAGCTCTACGCCTTGCTTGTTGGCCTGATCCAGCACTGAGCCCTGATTGTTGCCGGTAAAGGCTTGGGCGCCGATACGCAGTTGTACCGCCTGATGGGGGCGGGCCACCGAGAGAATCGCGCCGCCAAAACTCTCCTGTTTGATCCGTGCGGCTGGAACGCCGAGGGCCGCAACTTTGGCGGCAGCATCGGCCATAAAGCCGTGGGGGCCGCAGATAAAGACCTCTTTTTCGGCCAGCCCTTTGATCAGTTGCAGATGCTCATCATTGAGTCGCCCTTGCAGCCCCTGCCAGTGATTGTCCGGCTGGCTCAGGATAATGGTGAGGGTCATCCCCTGCTGCGCCATGGCATGCAGTTCGCTGGCGGCGGGAATGTCCGCTTCGCTGCGGCACAGGTGCATAAAGTGAACCTCTTCCAGCTCCCCGCGTAGCGCCAGGGTGCGGGCTATCGCCAGCATGGGGGTGACGCCGGAGCCTGCGGAGAGCAACAGGAGGTTGCGCTCGGACCCTAAGTGAAACTCGCCAGCGGGGTTGGCGGCCAGCAGCCGATCACCCACCTGCAACTGCTGGTGCAGCCAGTGGGAGATGCGGCCACCCTCCACCTTCTTGACGCTGATGCTGTAACGCTCCAGGTGATCCGGTGTGGAGCTCAGGGTATAGCGCCGCTGGATCCGCTCATTTTTGATATCGAGGCTGATGGGCAGATGCTGGCCCGGCAGGTAGTCGGGCAGGGGCTCGCCATCGGCTGCTTCGAACCAGAAGGTCTCCAGATCCCGCGCCAGCGGTTCGCGGGCCACGCAGACCAGCTCCCGCTTCTTCGGTGCGGCGGCGGGATAGACCACCGGACGGGTACGTTCCAGCACCTCGATCTCGCTGCCAGCCTCAATCCACCCCTCGTTCAGGGCGATCAGGTTCTGGCCGAAGTAGACCTCGCCATCCTCGCCACGGCGGTAGCGGGTGAGGGTGGCCAGCGGCTCTTTCAGGGCGTTGAAACGATCGGTGCCCGCTTCCACCGTGGTCATGATGCAGCGGCTGCAGGGCTTGACCACCTTGAATTCCACCTCGCCGATGCGGATGCGTACCCAGCTGTCCTCCTCGAAGGGCTGGGTGTTGCTTGCCACCAGATTGGTGCGGAACTGGCTCATCTGGTGCAGCGCATCGGAGCGCAGATTGAGGTCTTCCAGAGAGGCCTGGCTTATCAGCAGTAGCGGATAACCGTCGGCAAAGCTGACCCGGGTGCCGGTCTTTTCACGAAAGCGATCAGAGGTTTCACCCAGCCAGAGCAGTTGCACTGTTTCCCCTGCCACTCGGCTCAGCCACCCATCGGCTTTGGGGTCGGTGTGCAGGGCGGTGAAGCGGTCGCTCCAGACTCCGGTAGCTTGCGGGGCACGGCTGAAGTCGACCTCTTGCAGGGTGAGCGGTTCAAAGCCCGGATAGCGCAGTTGCAAACCCCCTTCGATGGGGGTGGCCACGACCTGTTGCAGTTGGGGATGGGTTCGGGCGGTGATAAAGGTGCCGTCCGGTTTGACCACCATGTAGCGGCGATCCCCTGCCAGTCCCTCTTCGGTCACCCGGGCGCGAGCCAGCGGCATACCTGCAGTCGATTTGATGGGGTAGAGGTGAATGCTGTCTAGCCTGGGCATCTTCATATCCTTGTGACGCGGCGCGATCGCCTGGAAAAAGGGGAACATAACGGTTCCCCGACGATCCGGCAATCCTTTCAAGGGGGCGGTCTATAGTTGGGAAAACAGAACAAGAGGGCATCGGGATGAAAATAAGCTGGTTGCTGGCGGGGAGCCTTTTTTACCACGGGCTCTGGGCGCAGGAGCTGACCCTGACCACGGGGGAGTATCCCCCTTACTGCTCCGAGACGCTCAAATATCAGGGGCTTATCCCTCATGTGGTGAGCGAGGCATTCAAGAGTGAAGGGGTGAGCGTCAAGTTCCAGTTTCTTCCCTGGAAGCGGGCCTTTCGCTTGTCGGAGGAGGGAGTGGTGGATGGCACAGTCCACTGGTATGAGTCGAGCGAGCGGCGCAAAACCCATCTCTACAGCGATCCCATCCTGAGCGAGACCTACGTCTGGTTCTATCTCAAGTCCGATCCGCTGGAATGGCGTGGCTATCAGGATCTGGCGGATCGCAAGCTGGCTGCGGTCAGTGGCTATACCTACAATGCAGATTTTTTTGCAGCCATCGCGCAGGTGCCGCTGCAGGTGCAGTTCGTCACCCGGCTGCGCCAGAGCTTTGATCTGCTGCTCTCCGGCCGCGCCGACCTGACCCTGGAGAACATAGATGTCGGCTACTACTCCCTGCGTCAGTTCTACCCGGCCAGCACGGTCGATCTCTTTGCAACCCATTCAAAACCCGTGATGAAAGTTGAAGGTCACCTGTTGATCAGCCGCAAGCGCGCCAATGCTGACGAACTGATCAAAACCTTCAATCGGGGGCTCGCCAAACTGAAAGCCAGCGGTCAGCTGGAGAAGATGTTACTTGAGTCACGTTCTGGTCTCTATGAACCATAAAGTGCAACATTTTTTGATCCTGATTCGCTAATCAGTACAAAAAAGCGGCCATTATCGACTCAGTTCCCAGTTTCTAACGCTTTTGCTTCTTCCCCATCCGGCCACCGTCCGCTTCGGCTACACGGTATCAAGCGCCATCGGGTGGGGCCTGTCACACAAAAAGAAGAAAGCAATGTATGAGCAAACAACTGGACATGACCCCATTGCCGGATCTCTCCCTGAAAACGGGAACAGGCCCGGTGCGTACCCGGCTACCCGTCTGGCGGCCGGCCTTGCCACCCTGCAATCACGCCTGCCCGGCCGGAGAAAATATCCAGGCCTGGCTCTCTTTGGCGCAGGCCGGCCGTTTTGAGGCGGCCTGGCAGACCCTGATCGAAGAGAACCCCTTGCCCGCCATTCATGGCCGGGTCTGCTATCACCCCTGCGAGAGCGCCTGCAACCGCGGTCAGGTGGATGAATCCGTCTCCATCCACGCCATCGAGCGTTTCCTTGGCGACGAGGCGCTGGCCCGTGGTTGGCAGCCTGCGCCACCTGCCTCTGCCAGCGGCAAGAAGGTGCTGGTCATAGGCGCTGGTCCCTCAGGTCTCTCCTGCGCCTGGCACCTCAACCGGCTCGGCCATCAGGTGGAGATCCGCGAAGCGGGGCCGCTGGCGGGCGGCATGCTGCGCTTTGGTATTCCCGCTTACCGCTTGCCCCGCGATGTGCTGGATCGGGAGGTGGCCCGCATCGTGGCAGCCGGGGTGACGCTGACCCTCAACCACAAGGTGGAGGATGTGCTGCGCGAGCGCGACGAGGGGGGCTTTGATGCCGTCTTTATGGCCATCGGCGCCCATCTGGCCAAGCGGGTCGATATTCCGGCCCGGGAAGCGGGCAAGATCCTCGATGCGGTGAGCTTCCTAGAGCAGGCGAGTCTGGCCGAAGAGCAGGGCTTGCCGCCACCCAAACTGGGACGACGGGTAGCGATTTATGGGGGGGGCAATACCGCCATGGACGCGGCTCGCACTGCCCGCCGCCTCGGGGTGGAAGAGGCGATGATCATCTACCGCCGCGACCGGGATCATATGCCCGCTCACGCCTTCGAAGCCGATGAGGCCGAGGAGGAGGGGATCAAGATCAACTGGCTGCGCACCATCCGCCAGCTCGACAGTACCAATATCGAAGTGGAGGTGATGGCGCTGGATGCCGAAGGCAAGCCGGTGCCCACCGGCAAGTTTGAAACCCTTGAAGCGGATTCCCTTATTCTGGCGCTCGGTCAGGAGGTCGACCTCTCGGTGCTGGAGAGCATTCCCGGCGTGCGGGTCAACAAGGAGGGGGTTGTGCAGGTGGCGGGCAACCTGATGACGGATGTGCCGGGTCTGTTTGCGGGCGGCGACATGGTGCCCTCCGATCGCACCGTCACCATCGCCACCGGCCACGGCAAGAAGGCGGCGCGCCATATGGATGCCTGGCTGCGCGGTCGCCACTACCACAAACCGCTCTCCTACCCGCTGGTGGGGCCGGAGCAGTTGCAACTCTGGTTCCAGACCCACGCGCCCGCCAGCAGTCAGCCGGTCAAACCGGCGTGGGCGCGGGATGACTTTGGCGAGATCATCGGCGGGCTGGATGAGGTGGCCGCCCGCTACGAGGCGGCGCGCTGCTACTCCTGCGGCAACTGCTTCGAGTGCGACGGCTGCTATGGCAGTTGCCCCGAACAGGCCATCGCCAAGCTTGGTCCGGGCAAAGGCTATCAGGTGGATGCCGAGCGTTGCACCGGCTGCGGTGCCTGTCACGACCAGTGCCCCTGTCACGCCATCGAGCTGCGCCAACCGGAGGAGTCCCAATGAAACATGAACTGATCATGGTCGACGGCAACGAAGCCGCGGCCCGGGTGGCGTACCAGCTGAGCGAAGTGTGTGCCATCTACCCCATCACCCCGAGCTCGACCATGGCCGAACTGGCCGATGCCTGGGCGGCAGAGGGGCAGACCAACCTGTGGGGCAACATTCCCACAGTGGTGGAGATGCAGAGCGAAGGGGGGGCGGCCGGCACGGTACACGGCGCCCTGCAGGCGGGGGCGCTCGCCACCACCTTCACCGCCAGTCAGGGGCTGATGCTGATGCTGCCCAACATGTACAAGATCGCCGGTGAATTGACCTCGGCGGTGTTCCATGTGGCGGCCCGCTCGCTGGCGGCGCAGGGGTTGTCGATCTTTGGCGACCATCAGGATGTGATGGCGGCGCGCAGCACCGGCTTTGCCATGCTTGCCTCCGGCTCGGTGCAGGAGGCGCAGGACCTGGCCTTGATCGCCCACAGCGTCACCCTGCAGTGCCGGGTGCCCTTTATCCACTTCTTCGACGGCTTTCGCACCTCCCACGAGGTGAACAAGATCACCGCCCTGCATCGGGATGAAATTCGCGCTCTTATCGACAACGATTGGGTGCGCGCCCACCGTGCGCGGGCCCTCAACCCGGATCATCCGGTGATGCGTGGCACCGCCCAGAACCCGGATACCTATTTCCAATCCCGCGAGAGCGTCAACCCCTTCTACGAAGCGGTACCGGCGCGGGTGCAGCAGTGCATGGACAACCTGGGCGAGCTGACCGGCCGCCACTATCGGCTA
>NZ_JRJY01000070.1:65554-84567 GCF_000801015.1 Aeromonas sp. ZOR0001
CCGACGTCATCGTGCTGATGGGCTCGGGGGCGGCCACCGCCCGCACCACCGTGGATTGGCTCAACCAACAGGATCGCAAGACCGGGGTCTTGGTTGTGCGCCTCTATCGCCCCTTCCCGGTACAGGCGCTGCTCGATGCGCTGCCGCAGAGCGTGCGGCGCATGGCGGTGCTGGATCGCACCAAGGAGCCGGGGGCGGGCGGCGAGCCGCTGCTGCTGGATGTGCAGAGTGCGCTGATCGATGGCTTGCAGCGCGGCCTTATCAAGCGGCTGCCCTGGCTGAGCGGCGGCCGCTATGGCCTCTCTTCCAAAGAGTTCACCCCCGCCATGTGCGCGGCGGTATTCGAGGAGCTGGCATCCGATGCGCCGCGCCCGCGCTTTACCGTGGGGATTGTCGATGATGTGTCGGGCCTCAGTCTGGCTTGGCATCCCATCGGTGATCTTGAGCCAGCCAGCCGGGTGCGGGCGCTCTTCTTCGGCCTCGGCGCCGACGGCACGGTGGGCGCCAACAAGAACAGCATCAAGATCATCGGCGAGCTGGAGGGCTTCCACGCCCAGGGCTACTTCGTCTACGACTCCAAGAAGTCGGGCTCGCGCACCGTCTCTCACTTGCGCTTTGGCCCCGAGCCCATCGATGCCCCCTGGCTTATCGAGCAGGCGAGCTTTATCGGCTGCCACCAGTGGGGCTTTGTCGAGTCGGTCGATCTGCTGGAGCACGCCGCCGAAGGGGCGACCCTGCTGCTCAATGCCCCATATGAGGCGGACAAGGTGTGGGGCCAGCTGCCCGAGCGGCTGCGCGCCCGTATTCGCGCCCTCAATATCCAGCTCTACTGCATCGATGGGGATCGGGTGGCCGAGCAAAACGGCATGGGCAATCGCATCAACACCATCATGCAGACCTGCTTCTTCGCGCTGGCAGGGGTGTTGCCACGGGACGAAGCCATTGCGCTGATCAAGGAGAGCATCGAGAAGAGTTATGCCCGCAAGGGGCCCGAGGTGGTGGCGCGCAACTTCGCGGCGGTGGACGATACCCTGGCTCACTTAAGCAAGGTGGTGATCCCTGCCGGTGACGAGCAGATCAGCGACTATCCGCTGCCATTGGCGCCGGGTGGCAGCGAGTTTGTCCAGCGGGTCACCGGCGAGATGCTGGCGGGGCGCGGCGATCTGATCCCTGTCTCCATGCTGCCGGTGGATGGCACTTACCCCACTGCCACCAGCCGCTTCGAGAAGCGGGATATCGCTCGCGAGATCCCGATTTGGCACTCCGATATCTGCATCCAGTGCGGCAACTGCGTCTTTGTCTGCCCCCACGCGGCACTGCGGGCCAAGTTCTACCATCAGGACTGGCTGGCGACCGCCCCCGAGGCAGCCCAGTCGGTGCCCGTTACCGCCAAGGGCTTCCCCGACAGCCGCTACACCCTGCAGCTCTATCCGGAGGATTGCACCGGCTGCGGTCAGTGCGTGCAGGCCTGTCCGGTGCGGGCCGGGGCGGATGAGGAACACGAGGGCGAGCGCGCCATCACCATGATGGACAAGGCGCCCCATCTGGCTGGCCAGAAACAGGCGCTGCGCTGGTTCGAGAGCCTGCCGTGGCCTGCCCGCGAGCGGGTGGATTTCTCCACGGTACGCGGTGCCCAGTTCCTCGAACCCCTGTTCGAGTTCTCCGGTGCCTGCGCCGGCTGTGGCGAGACCCCGTACCTCAAGCTGCTGACCCAGCTGTTTGGCGATCGCATGCTGGTGGCCAACGCCACCGGTTGCTCCTCCATCTACGGCGGCAACCTGCCGACCACCCCGTGGGCCAAGAATGGCGAAGGGAAGGGGCCAGCCTGGTCGAACTCCCTGTTCGAGGACAACGCCGAGTTTGGCTTTGGTTTTCGTCTCACCGCCGATCAGCATCACGGGCAGGCGGTGGCGGCCCTCGAAGCGATGAAAGGGGAGCTGGGCGCAGAGCTGGTCGATACCCTGATCAAGGCCCCGCAGCGGCTGGAGTCGGAGATCCGCGCCCAGCGCACCCGGGTGGCGCAAGTGCGCGAGCGGCTGGAAGAGGTGAAGTCCGGCAAGGCCCGCGAGCTGCTATCGCTTATCGATCAACTGGTGCGCCGCTCGGTCTGGATCATCGGCGGCGATGGCTGGGCCTATGACATCGGCTCGGCGGGGCTCGATCATGTGCTCGCCTCCGGACGCGATGTGAACGTGCTGGTGATGGATACCGAGGTCTACTCCAACACTGGCGGCCAGATGTCGAAATCGACCCCGCTCGGCGCCGTCGCCAAGTTCGCGGCGGGAGGCAAGACGCTGGCCAAGAAGGATGTGGCGCTGCAAGCCATCTCCTACGGCAACGTTTATGTTGCCCGCATCGCCTTTGGTGCCAACCCGCAGCAGGCGCTGCAGGCCTTGCGTGAGGCGGAGGCCTATCCGGGCCCGTCGCTCATCATCGCCTACAGCCACTGTATCGCCCATGGCATCGATATGGAGTTTGGCCTGACCCAGCAAAAACGCGCCGTTACCTCCGGTCACTGGCCATTGATACGCTACAACCCGGTACTGCGCAGCGCGGGGCAGAACCCCTTCAGCCTCGACAGCCTGCGCCCCTCCATTCCCCTTGCCACATATCGCCAAGAGGAGACCCGTTATCGAGTGCTGGCCCAGAGCCATCCAGAGGAGGCCGAGCGGCTGATGCAGGTGGCGCAAAAAGTGGCGTGGCAGAAGTGGGCCACCTACGAGGAGATGGCCACCCGCGAGGCCAGCCATTTCCATCCGCCGGTGTGAGGATGGAGTGAGTAAAATATAACCAAGCGGGCCATTGGCCCGCTTTTTTGTCAGTAGACGCGTAGATGTTTATTATCTCTATTTGATAGCAAGCTGTGGTGTCTCGGAGATATTTTTGAACATGAAAACAATGTGTTGATATGTTGATGAAAGCTGGGCAGGATATAAAGGTGAAGTTATAGATTTGATTATATATTTTTATTTTGAAAAATTTTTTAAGGTCACAGTAGATGCATTATTCTTTTGGTATTTGTTCGCTTGATGATTACTGGGCATCAACAAAAAGTAAAGTAGAGTTATTTTTTGCAGACCCCCTTAATGAAAATTTGGCTATTGAGTGTGAAAGCAAGCTCTGGCATCTTTGTGACTGGTATTATGAAGAGAATAAAGACACGCTCAAGTATAAGCAATTAAGCGATTTACAAGGGCATGTTGGGAGTGAATGTCCAAGTCTTCGAGTAATGCGTGATATCTGTAATGGCTCAAAGCACGCGAGTTTAGGAAAAACAAGAACTCCAATTGTTCGGAAAGCACTGGTTCATAAGGGGGGGCTTTTCTTCTGGTTTTAGTAATGGGTTTGATATTTCCGTTCTACAAGTAGAGTTAACTGATGGTTCAATATATGAGTTTGATAAAGAGGTAAGGAAATCTATTGACTATTGGATGGGAATATTAAGTTTTAATAAATAAAGTTGCACCACTTGGGAATTTCTTGCTTTCACCGGATGCACAACGTGCTCGGTTATTTACTAATACCGTGCGAATGTTTGCCTTTTATGCCAAGGCAGGTAAGCTGCGGGGCAAATAGCGTCAAGCAGGAGAAGGGATGATGACAGAGCAACATTTCGCCGGGACGATCGGCATTCTGGGGGCGGGGTGGCTGGGGCTGCCGCTGGCGCGGGCTCTGCTGGCGGCAGGCAAGCAGGTTGCTGTCACGGTCAGCAGCGCCGAGAAGGCAGCCCGTTTGCAGGGGGAGGGGATCAATGCCTATCCACTGACGATTTCTGCCCATATGTCGGATGCGTGGCCCATCCCCTGCGAATCGCTGGTGATCTGCGTACCGCCCAGCAAGACCGATGACTATCCGCAGGCGGTGGCAAGGGTCTGCGCGTTGGCCAAAGCGAATGGCACCCGGCGGGTGCTGTTTGTCAGCGCCACCTCGGTATGGGGGGCGGGTCAAGAAGAGGGGGAGCTGCCCAAACCGCGTCATGCCCGTGGCGAGCGGATGCTGGCAGCGGAGCAGGCGGTGCTGGCGACCGGTTTCGAGACGGTGATGATAGTGCGCCCCTCCGGCCTTTATGGCCCGGATCGCCATCCCGGCCGTTTCCTCGCGGGCAAGACTCTCGATGGCGGCGCCCAGTCGGTCAATCTGGTTCATCTGGACGATGTGGTGGCGGCTTGCATGCTGCTGCTGGAGCGGGGTAAGGACGGGGATGTCTTCAACCTGAGCGCGCCGGTGCATCCGCGCCGCGAGCAGTTCTATCCCTTTGCGGCGCGCCAGCAGGGGCTGCCCGTGCCGGTCTTTATCGAGCCTGCCGGTGAATTTCAACCCATCGACGGCCAGCTGATTTGTCAGCAGATGGGATTCAACTATCGCTGGCCCGATCCGGCCCACTGGTTTGCCGAGCTCGCCGCCTCGGGTAATTGAGGTTTGCCAAGGGGGTGATCGCCCCCTATCATGCCGCCATCCATGAGAGAGAGGCGGTAATGATGGTAGATACAAAACGTCACCCCGATGGGGAGTTGTTGCTGAGAACCCTGGCAATGCCAGCCGATACCAACCCCAATGGCGACATCTTTGGTGGCTGGATCATGTCCCAGATGGATATAGGTGGGGGCATTATGGCCAAGGAGCTGGCAAAAGGACGTATTTGTACCGTATCCGTCGAAGGCATGACCTTTCACAGTCCGGTCAAGGTGGGTGATGTGGTCTGCTGCTACGGCCGCTGCATGAAGATCGGCCGCAGCTCCATGAAGCTCAAGCTGGAGGTGTGGGTCAAGCCGGTACTGCGGGAAAACGACGCCCAGCGTTACTGTGTGACCGAGGGGATCTTCACCTATGTCGCCATCGACGAACAGGGCAAATCCCGCCCGGTTCCGGTGAGTGCCTGATTAAATCAGCCGGGCATTGATGATGGATATTTCCTGCTCAAGCCCGGTTTTTTGCCGTATCATGCGTTCCAGCATCTCTTCCGAGCCCACATATTGCAGGGTGTCAAACAGGCAGAGATCGCATTGAGGGTCCCGTCTTATCTGATAGACGGTGGCCAGCTCCACTTGATGACAATTTCCTTGTTGATCATAAAACGTCACGTTGTACCGAAGTTCTTTCGCCATGAGACAAGGTCCTTCTGGTTGGGTGGAACAGGGACTATCAGCTTAGTCGGCGTGGATGACGTTTGTGATGGTCGCAACAAAAAGCAAAGGCGGGCGGTTGTTAGCCAATGAAAAATAGTTATCGCATTCTTGGCACCTCCCTGCTGACCCTGGGGTTGGTAGGCTGTTTTGAGGTGCCGGATCAGAACCATCTGGTCACAGCTCAAGGGATTGTGCCGGGACTCGACTGCCAGCGTCCGCCGCTGGTAGCGTTGGCGACTACGGCGCTGCCCCGTGAATTCGGGGTGACGGTGTGGAATCTCTACAAGGGCCAGCGCAAGAACTGGCGCGAGGGGATGGACAGTTATGCCAAGGGGCAGGATCTGGTGCTGCTGCAAGAGTCGGCCACCCGTCCCGATATGCTCGACTGGCTGCGCGCCGGTGATTTCCAGTGGCAACAGCTGCAAGCCTTCACCCAGGGCGGCGTCTCGTTCGGGGTGATGACGGTGGCCAAGACCCCGCAGGCGTTCGTCTGTGGCGTGCGCTCCCCCGAGCCCTTGCTGCGTATCCCCAAATCCGGGCTGGTGAGCCTCTATCCGCTGCAGGGCGATCCTGATGGCGTGATGGTCATCAATATCCATGCGGTCAATTTCGAGCTGGGGATGGCCACCTTCCGCGAGCAGCTCAACGATTTGACTGCGCTGGTGCGCCGCCATCAGGGGCCGGTGATCCTGGCCGGTGATTTCAATACCTGGAGCGACAAACGTCAGTTCTGGTTAAGCAAATTGGTGGACGAGCTGGGCCTGCAAGAGGCCGTGCCGGTGCCTGACCTGCGCCGCACCGCCTTCGGTCGCCCGCTGGATCACCTCTACTACCGCAATCTGGACCTGGTCGAGGTGAGTTCACCGGCCACCGACAGTTCGGATCACAACCCCATCATTGCGCGCTTTGCCGCACAGTCTGTGACTCCCTGACCCCAGTCTGTGGCTCCCTGACAAGGGATGGTGCGAGTTCCGCTCATAAAAAAATCCGGCGCCTGATGGCGCCGGATTTTTTTATACGTTCTGGCGGTCAACCCGCTAGGGATGACCCGCCGGCATTACTGGTAGAGACCCAGATTCGCTTTGGCGTAGGCTTCGAAATCGGTGCAGCCACCGATGTGCTGCTCATCCAGGAAGATCTGCGGCACGGTGTTGACCGGCTTGCCGGCGCTCTTGGCCAGATCTTCTTTGGTGATCCCTTCTGCATGGATATCCACGTAGCGGAATTTGAAGTCATCGCGCTGTTCGGTCAGCTGCTCGGCGATCTGTACGGCACGGACACAGTAGGGGCAACCCGGGCGACCAAAAATCACTGCAAACATATTTTCTCTCCGTTTTTTAAGCCGTTTATGTATGGCCGTTGAAATGAGGCAGGCAATAGCATAGCCCTGCCTCGTGGCGACTTGAAGCCGAAATTATCGATACCCTGATTCGAGTGGGCCTATTGGCTCAGCTCTCATCGGCGATCTGGATAGGCTGCTGCTGATAGATGCTCTCCAGCACCCCCTTCTCGAATACAGTCCAGGGCCACGGCGCCTTGCTGGCACGGTAGCGCTCATGGGTGGCCGGATCTTGGGACAGGCCGCGCTGGAACATCACGAACGCCTTGCGCTGGCCGCCTGCCGTGTCGATAAAGCCAACCAGATTGGAGGTGCCGGTGATGGTGCCGGTCTTGGCGTGGACCTTGTTCTTCATCATGGGGGCGGTGACGCTGCGGCGCCACGCCAGGGTGCCATCCACCTGGGAGCTTGGCAGCAGCTTGATCAGGCCAAGTTCGGCATCATTTTTCTGGATGAAGTTCAGCACCGACATCATCTGACGGGCGCTGATGAGATTGTGAGCGGAGAGACCGGAGCCATCTGCCAGGGTGGCGTTGCCCAGATCGATGCCGTTCTTGGTCAGGATGGCGCGCACCGCCATGGTGCCGCTGCGATAGCTGCCCGGCTTGTTGTAGTAGTGACGGCCCACGGTTTTGAGGAAGGTGTCGGCATAGAGGTTGTCCGATTTCTTCAGCATCTTGGCCAGCATCACCGGCAGGGAGACCGAATAGTGGGTGCCGAGGGTCTCAGCCCCTTCAGGGGCCTTGTGGGTGACCCGCAGCAGGCCATCATGCTTGATACCGGCACGGTTCATCGCCCAGCGGATGTTGTCCCAACCCCAGGCTTCCACATCGTGAATGGCGAAACGCAGTCCCTGCGGCTCCTTGTTCGGGGTGATACAGCCCTTGAGTTCGTAGAAGTTGCCCTTGGCCATGTCTACTTCCAGTGCGCAGAACTGGCGCGCCATGTCGCCATAGCTCATCACCTCCACGTTGTCGGCACCGATGCCGATGGGGACGCCGGTAGCCACATTGCCCACCGCCGGTTTGCCAATCTGGGTGGCAGTGATGGTGCCGTAGGCGCAGTTCTTGTCGATGATGACCGAGGAGACGGGCGCTGCGAAGCAGAGGGTCTGATCCCCCCACGACCAGCCGTTGCCGCGCTCGTAGCCGTTGTAGGCGCCGGTGTTGACGTAGACGTTGCCCTTGATGCTGGTGACGCCGAGCTGCTTGAACAGAGCCAGCAGATCCATGCGGGAGAGGGTGGGGTCGCCGACGAAGTTGATCCAGATATCGCCGTTGATGGTGTCGCCCTGTTTGGCACCGGGTTGGGCCTGAATGTCAGTGGCGAAGCGGAAGTCGGCACCCAGCTCGAGGCGGGCCGCCAGCGCGGTGAGCACCTTCATGGTGGAGGCGGGGGCGATCATCTGATCGGCGTGGCGGGCGAACTCGATGCCGTTATTGCCCTGCACCATGATGGCGTACTGGCCACCCTGAGGGGGCGTCAGCGGGGCGGCATGAGCCGCCAGAGAAGAAAAGAGAGCACAAAAACCAATCAACAGCCGCTGCATAACATCCTCTAACGTGACGAAGGGCCCGGCAGTGGTGCCGACCCTGATAATTCAACCAGCCGATGCGGGATCGACGGGATAACGCAATTCATGCCATGTATGCCGGTCGCCATCATGCCATCGAGTTGGCGGTACGATAGCGACCCTCATAATCAAAAATTTTCTCTTTTATCTGCCAGAAGCGACCCGATTTGCGGGCGATGACAAAATCCGGATGACGGAACTGGCTTTGAGCGGCCAGCACGCTCGCCAGAGTGGCAAATTCGGGCTCCAGCCCCGGGGCGGGCCAATGATGACGCACAAAGTGCTGTTGAAACAAGCGCCGTGCGCCCGGGGAGTGAAATCCGAAGTATTCACTGAGGGTCAGCCCATCCTCATCGTGGTAGGTCACCTCCAGCCGCTCCCCCTGTTTGCCGCGCCCTGCGGTGAGGGTTAGCCCCGCACAGCGGATCACCATGCAATCCTTGAGATTGAGCGCCTCTTTGAGCTTGTCGTCAGGGTCGACCAGCAGCTGATCGCAGCTCTGGCAGCGGCGGGCGGCGATGTCGTTCTCCGCACCGCAGCCGGGGCAGATCTTGGCGCGAAAGCGGTAGTCACACTCCTCGCGGTTGCCCTCATCATCTTCAAACAGCCCCTGACAGCGGCGGCCGTAGTGCTCGATCACCTTGCCATCCTCGTCGGTCTTGCCCCAGAAGGTGTTGGCAAAGCCGCAGGCGGGGCAGGGCACTTGCACCGGCTCGGTGCCGGCGTGGGGGCGAGGCTCCCCCACTTCAGGGGCGAACAGGTTGAAGTTGTTGCCCGCATAGTCGAGCACCAGACAATCCTTCTTGCCCGGCGAGAGGCGCAGGCCCCGCCCCACGATCTGCTGATAGAGGGAGACCGACTCGGTGGGGCGCAGCATCACGATAAGATCGACATGGGGGGCATCGAAGCCGGTGGTGAGCACCGCCACGTTGACCAGAAACTTGAGCTCCCGCGCCTTGAAGGCGTTGATGAGGGCATCGCGCTCCGGCCCCGGGGTCTCGCCGGTGATAAGGGCCGCCTGCTGGCCTCTGGCGCCAAGCAGGCCGTGAATTTCGCGGGCGTGTTCGACGGTGGCGGCGAAGATCATCACCCCCTGCCGGTCGGCGGCATACTCCAGCACTTGGCTCAGGATATGGGGGGTGACCCGCTGCTGGCGCTTGAGCTCTCCGTTGAGATCCGCCTCGCTGAAGAGACCATTCTCCCGCGGCACCAGCTTGCTGAAGTCGTAGTGAACTATGGGGGCATCCACCATGCGCGGCGGCGTCAGGTAGCCGTTTTTGACCATAAAACGCAAGGGCAGCTCGAACACGCAGTCGCCAAACAGCCGCTCGCCGTGGCTTTTGACCATGCCGTGGTAGTGGCGCCGGTAGATCCAGCCCAGCCCGAGCCGATAGGGGGTGGCGGTGAGACCGAGGATCTTGAGGGCCGGATTGGCGGCCTTGAGGTGGTCGATCACCTGATGGTACTGGCTGTCATCATCGAGTGAGACCCGATGGCACTCATCGATGATCAGCAGCGAAAACGCTCCGTCAAAGGCATCCAGATTGCGGGCAACCGACTGCACCGAGCCGAACACCACCTGGGCGCTCGCCTCCTTGCGATCCAGACCGGCAGCGAAGATATCGGCCTTGAGCCCCCACGCCTCGTACTTGGCATGGTTCTGCTCCACCAGCTCCTTGACGTGGGCCAGCACCAGCACCCGGCCGCGCGCTTTGCGGGCCAGCTCGGCAATCACCAGACTCTTGCCGGCACCGGTTGGCAGCACCACCACGGCGGGATCCGGGTGTTTGCGAAAGTGGCTGATCACGGCGTTGACGGCGTCGGTCTGATAGGGTCTGAGAACGAACATGCAGGCTTGGGTATGTCGATGTGGGGTGGTGCAAGATGGCGCCATTATAGGGTGCTTGCCGTCACAAAAACAGCGGGCCGGCATGATGCCGGCCCACAGGGTGCTTGGGTGCTGATCAATGGAACGGGAATATGTAGTTCATCCAGCTTGCCATGCGCAGCAGCACTTTGCGCATCACAGATACATGGTGGAAGTAGTGGGTATAGATGGCAGCCTGCCCGCTGGAGCCTGCAATTACCTGATACTTGGCCCACTCGGGGTCGGTGATGGAGATAACCACCGGCAGACGACCCGGGCGCACCGCCGTGGTCTGATCCAGCAGACCGGCGTTGGCCTGCACGTTACCGGCGGCAATGGCCGGAACCACGGCGGTCACCTTGCCTTTGAAGATTTTGCCGGGTACGCCATCGATCACCACTTCGGCCTCATCACCCACCGCCAGTCGCTGCATGCTGTTCTGCCAGAACCAGCCGACGTAGGCGGTGTCATCCTTGTGGATGAAGGTCATCACCGGACGATACATGAAGGGGGTGGCGATCATGCCGGGGCGCAGGGCCAGCTGCACCACATGACCATCGCTCGGGGCATAGACCACGGTTTGTGACTGCTGGTACTTGGCTTCCATCAGCTGGGCCTGCAGATCGTTCAGGGTGGCTTTCTGCTGGTCAATCTGGGCCACGATGTCATCCACGTTGGCCTGGGTGACGTCGAGGTCACGCTGCTTGCCCACGCCACGGCGCATCAGGTCGCTGGCGCGATCCCTATCCAGCCTGGCGGAGCGCAGTCTTGCCTCAATGGACTTGAGGTGCTCGCGGTTGGATTCGACCCGTGCGGTGAGGCTCTCCACTTTCAGGCGGAACGGTTCGTCATCGAGGCGAAACAGCACGTCGCCTTTTTTCACCGGCTGGTTGGCCTGCACCGGAACCTCAACGACCCGGCCCTTGACCAGCGGCACTATGGGGGTGGAGACGTAGTAGTTGCGCGCCATCTCGGAGTAGGGGTGGTTGTAGTTCATCAGCATGATCAGGGTGCCGATGAGCAGCACGCCGCCCAGTGCTGCGGTGGGGACGGTCCACTTGTTGAGCGGGATGCGGAAGATTTTGAATATGGCGACACACAGCGCCGTGTAGGTCAGGATCAGTAGCAGGTCCATGGTTTATCCCTGTTGCTCGCTCTGTTCGATAGTGTTGATACGGCTCTTCAGATCCGCCAACTCCTGCTTGAGGGCCGCCAGCTCCTCTTCATCTTTTTGCAGCCGCTGGCTAAAGCCCCAGCCGCGATCGGGGCGATAGATGGTTGCCCAGATCCAGAGGAAGGGCCACAGCACGTGCAGGGTAAACAGGCTGACCCAACCTGCCACGTGAATGGCATCCTGATGAGGGTGATTCCGATGTTTGGCTATCTCGTAAGGAATATCGTGGATAACGATGACTCCATAAAAAATGACCAGCCCGACAAAGACGAGCAGACCAAGTGCAAAATAATCAAGGGCCATTTATAACCTCCACTGGCATGACGCACAGCTTAATCATTGGTTCCAACAAGCACTAAAGCAATTAAGAATCACACATTTATCGTCAGTTCGCCCGGAATCTTAAAGCTATTCGCTGTATTGAAGCTGAAGCCATCCAACAGTTGTCTTATTAGTCTTTTTGTCATTAAAAAAGGCGCCATCAGGCGCCTTTTTGTGCTGCTTTCGCTGCATTTTTTGCTGTTTTTACCCTTCGCTGGTACTGCTGACCAGCGGCTGGCGGAACTTCATCAGGAAGGCCACGGTAATAGCCGCCGTTGCAGTCAGGCCGATGATGGTGGAGGTCCCCATCTCCAGCCCGAACCCGATGGGGGCGTTGGCCAGATAGGTGATCACGACAGCAGTCATGAACATGGCGGGAAGGGTGCAGATCCAGTGCAGCTTGCCCTCTTTGATGAGGTAGGCAGCTGCAGCCCACAGCATGATGACGGCGGTGGTCTGGTTGGCCCAGCCGAAGTAGCGCCAGATCACCCCGAATTCAGCCTTGGAGATGATGAAGCCAAGGATAAACATGGGGATGGCGATCAGCAGACGCTTGGCCAGCGGCTTCTGGGTCATCTTCAGGAAGTCCGCCACGATCAGGCGAGCACTGCGAAACGCGGTGTCACCGGAGGTGATGGGCAGGATCACCACGCCGAGGATGGCCAGAATGCCGCCGACTGTGCCGAGCAGGCTGGTGGAGACTTCGTGTACCACGGCTGCCGGGCCGCCGTTGGCCATAGTAGCGTTGAGTGCTTCGGTGCTGTCGTAGAAGGAAAGACCCAGGGTGCACCAGATAAGGGCGATGATCCCTTCACCGATCATTGCGCCGTAGAAGATGAAGCGGCCGGATTTTTCGTTCTGCATGCAGCGCGCCATCAGCGGTGACTGGGTGGCGTGGAAGCCTGATACCGCGCCACAGGCGATGGTGATGAAGAGCAGCGGCCAGAGCGGCAGTTCGGTCGGGTGCAGGTTGGAGAAGTCCATCCCGGTGTTGTAGAAGCCTTTGCCGGAGGCGATCAGGCCAACGATGAGGCCGACCGACATGAAGACCAGCAGGGCGCCGAAGATGGGATAGAAGCGACCGATGATCTTGTCGATAGGGACTATGGTCGCGAGGATGTAGTAGGCAAAGATTGCCACGATCCAGTAGACCAGATCGGTGGAGGTGAGGTTGGCGAGCAGCCCTGCCGGGCTCAGCACGAATACCACGCCCACCAGCATCAGCAGCACCACGGCAAACAGGTTCATGAAGTGCTTGGCGGCGGTGCCCAGATGCTCACCGACCACGGTTGGCACCGAGGCTCCCTTGGCGCGCACCGACAGCATGCCGGAGAAGTAGTCATGTACCGCACCGGCGAAGATGCAGCCAAAGACGATCCACAGCATGGCGACCGGGCCGTAGAGTGCACCCAGGATGGGGCCGAAGATGGGGCCAACGCCTGCGATGTTGAGCAGTTGAACCAGATAGACTTTCTTGTCCGACATCGGGACATAGTCCACCCCGTCAGCCATGGTGATGGCGGGGGTTTTCAGCTCGGGTTTCGGGCTGAATATCCGTTCGATGAATTTGCCGTATATGAAGTAGCCGGCCACAAGTAAGCCGACACAGAGGAAGAACCAGATCATTGCTACGCTCCTGCATTGTTATTTTTTAGTGTGCAGAGCGAGTCTAAAACGGTTGCGCCTGGCTGGCAGGTGAAACTCCCCGAGCGGCGCTTTGGCGCGCCGAGCGGTCGGCGGCTGTGATCAGGCGCACACTCCGCGGCTCAGTCCAGCCCCAGCTGATCTTTGAGCTCCTTGAGATAGCGACGACTGACCGGCACCCGGGCGCCGCTCGGGGTGACAATCTCTGCCAGCTGGTTATCCAGCAGCCTGATCTCGAAGATGGCGTTGGGGGAGACCAGATACTGGCGGTGGCAGCGCAGCAGCGGGCTCTTTTCTTCCAGCGATTTGAGGGTAAGCTGGGTGTGGAACAGCTCGCCCTGACAGGCCACATGGACCCCGCCCAGATCGGAGAAGGCATACTCCACCTGTGCGATGGGCAGCAGCCTGACCCGATTGTGCAGATAGCCCGGAATGTGTTCGATGGTGGGGACCAGCCGCTCGATGGGCTGCGGGGAGATATCCTGCTTGAGGCGAGCGAGGGTCTTGGCCAGCCGGGCCGGTTCCACCGGTTTGAGCAGGTAGTCGAAGGCGTTCTCTTCAAAGGCCTGAATGGCGTACTCGTCAAAGGCGGTGACAAAGACGATGCGGGGCAGGGGGTCGAGCATGGCGACCAGTTCCATACCGCTCAGCTTGGGCATCTGGATATCGAGAAACACCACGTCGGGCTTGAGCCGTTGAATAAGCGGCAGCGCCTCGATGGCGTTGGCCGCCTCCCCCACTATCTCGATGGCGGGATCGCAGGCCAGCTGCTGCCTCAGCTCTTCGCGGGCATAGTGTTCGTCATCGACAATCAGGGTGCGGATCATGGTTGCTCCTTGGGGATGGTGAACGACACCCGGGTCCACTGTTCCGGCTCGCACGCAATAGTCACGCCATAGCGCTCGCCAAAGGCGCTTTTCAGTCGCCGGTCTACGATGGTCATGCCCAGACCGTCGCCAGCGGGATGTGCTTGCCAGGTGCCTGCATTATCTTCCACATGGATGGTGACGCTGGTGGGATGCTCATCAGTCCAGAGGCGAATGCGCCCTTGCTCCAGCAGGGTCGAGATGCCGTGCTTGATGGCATTCTCGATCAACGGTTGCAGGGTGAAGCTGGGCAGTCGCAGTGTGGCCAGATGGGGCGGGATCTCGTTTATCACCGTCAGCCGATCGCCAAAGCGGGCCAGCTCGATCTCCAGATAGGATTGGCAGTGCTCCTGCTCCTCCTGCAGGGTCGCAAGGCCGCTCTGTCGCTTGAGGTTCTTGCGAAAGAACAGCGAAAGATGCAGCAGCAGATCCCGCGCCTTGTCCGGATCGCGCCGGGTGATGGCACTGATGGTGTTGAGGGTGTTGAACAGAAAGTGGGGGTTGATCTGGGCCTGGATAAGTTTCAACTCGGACTGCACCAGCAGCCGCTGATGCTGCTCCAGCCGACCGGCCAGCAACTGCTGTGACAGCAGGTTGGCAATCCCTTCCCCCAGGGTGTGGTTGATCTTGAGAAACAGCCGCTTCTTCGGCTCGTAGAGCTTGATGGTGCCGATCACTCCTTTGTCCCCCTGCAGCGGGATCACCAGCACCGAGCCCAGCTGGCATGCGGAGGAGAGGCTGCAGCGATAGGGCTGGCTGTTGCCATCGGCAAACAGCACCTTGTTGTGGGCGATGGCCTGCATGGTGATGGCTGACGCAATGGGGGTACCCGGCAGATGGTGATCTTCGCCGGTGCCGATAAAGGCGAGGATCTGCTCGGTGTCCGTGATGGCGACCGCCCCCACGCCGGTCTCCTCCTGAATGATGCGGGCAATCTTGTTGCTCGCCTCCGGGGTAAAGCCCTGACTCATGATCCCCACTGTGCGGTTGGCGATATTGAGCGCCTTGGCGGAGAAGACCCGGGAGAACTTCTCATACATCCGCTGCTGGTCGCGGATCATGCTGATAAAGAGCGCCGCGCCGCAGGAGTTGGCCAGAATCATCGGGGTGGCGATGGTGCGCACCAGCAGCAGGGATTTGTCGAACGGGGTCGCCACCAGCAGGATGATCACCATCTGCATGATCTCGGCATAGAGGGTGGTAAAGAAGGCGATGCGTGGTTCAAACAGGGCATCCGTTCGTCCCGAGCGCATCAGTCGCCAGTGCACTATGCCCCCGAGCAACCCCTCGCAGGTGGTGGAGATGGCGCAGGCGAGATCGGTAAATCCACCCAGCGTATAGCGGTGCAGGCCGCCGGTCAGCCCCACCAGAAAGCCCACCAGCGGTCCCCCCAATAATCCCCCCAAGACGGCGCCGACCGCCCGGGTGTTGGCGATGGCATCATCGATATCGAGGCCCACATAGGTGCCGAGGATACAAAAGCTGGAAAAGATGATGTATATCAGTATCTTGTGAGGTAGTCTCACGGAATAGTTGGCAAGCGGGCGCAGCAGCGGGCTTTTCGAGAAGAGATAGGCGATCACCAGGCTGACGCTCATCTGTTGCAGCAAGGAGAGGACCAACTGCATAAAAAACGCTCCTCATAAGTCAGCTGAAAAAATAGCCAACCCGTGAATAAGTGTGATCAGGATCTTGTTCTGTTGGCCCAACTGGGCGCAACGGGCCGTCAGTTTGCCAGAACAAGTGGATAAAACCATATTAAATCAGCATGTTAAATTGATATTTGTGTAAGCGGCAGCGGGTTGATATTGATGGATGGAGCATGAATGTATCCGCTGGATACGCCACACGGAGGTGGCATGCTCCGCCCGGCCCCTTGGCTGGGCGTTTTTTATACATGGTCAGTTGGCAACCTTCTGATGGGGGTTTGAGCAATTATTCCGGTTTGTCCAATGAGTTATCCCCAGCTTCTGGGGATAACTCAGAATGCAAAGTAGTAGCAGAAGCGGCGGGTCAGATTGAAGAACTGCCGTTGTCCCTCATCGAGCTCTTCCTGTTTGATAAAAGCAGTGATGGTGCGTTCATCTTCCCGCAGATCGATCATCGCTACCGCTTCCGGGCGCTGGGCCTTGATATAGGGCAGGATCTTCGGCTTGAGGGGCATGGTGGGCTCGGTAGAGAGCACCAGCGCAATGCTCTCGTCGGAGAGTTTCACCAGTGATCCCGGCGGATAGACCCCCAGCACCTTGACCAGCAACTTGACCAGATTCTGGTCGAACTTCTTTTGGGATAACTTGTAGAGCTGGCTGATGGCCTGACTCGGCGCGGCCGGAGTACCGCTGTTGCGGGGATGGAGTAGTTCGTCGTAGAAGTCGACCAGCCCGATCAACCGCGCCAGCGGCGGGATCTCCCCGCCCTTGATCCCCAGTGGATAACCGCTGCCATCGAGTCGCTCGTGGTGAAGGTGGGCGACCTGACGGATTTTCGGTTCAAAGGCGTTGAGCTGGGTCAGCATCTCCAGCCCGTACTGGGGATGCATCTTGAGGAAGTTCTGCTCGGCCTTGCTGAGATCGCCGCGCTTTTGGGTGATCTGACTCGGGATTTTCAGCTCGCCGATGTCGTGGATAAGTCCCGCAAGCCCGGTCTCTTCCAGTTCGATGGGATTCATGCCCAGCTCGCGGGCCATCAGCATGGCGATAAAGGCGACGTTGAGGCTGTGCTGCAGCAGGATATCGGTGTGGGGGCTGCGAATAAGGTGGAGCCCGAGAGGCCCTTCATGCTGACTGAGGGTGAAGGCGGCATTACGGACGATCTGGGCGGTGTTGGCCAGTCCCTCATCCGGTTTGAGGTTCAGCGCCCCGAGTGCATCGCGCAGCTCGCTCATGGATTGGCCAAAGGCTTTGTCGGCGGCGCGCATGGAGCGGCGAAAGGCCTTTTCGTCAAAGGGGGGCGGGCCCGAGGCAATCAGCTCTTCCAGCTCATCAAGATCGGGCCCGGCATCGGGAATATCGCCGCGCAGCAGCGGCTCGATGGGCAGATCGCTCTTGTCGGGGTCGACCATCAGCAGGGTGAGATCAAGATGACGGAGAATGTCGAGTTGCTGCTGGTCCTTGATCTTGAAGGTATTGAACATAAACGGGTGGTTAGTCCATCCCGTGGGGAGATGGATATAGTGGCCTATTCTCAATTGCTCTATCGAGGCTTGGATCAGTGCCATCGGTTAACCTGCATTTCGTGAATGCCTACTCAACAAGCTAGCAAAATCCGATGGATAGACAACTAAAAATCCATTTCGGGGCTGCGGAGCACCCCGTGCTGTGATGGTGCGCACGAGCGCCGTGCTTCTCCTCTTAATTCGCGCTTAAGTTTTACTTCCTACGCTGGCCCCGTCGTTTTTGTTGGCTTGGCCGGCCCGCTGCACTGCAGGCCGGTATGTAGGAGTTGTTTATGCGTGTAACTCTCGGTGTACTGCAGACCAATCTGTTGCTGGTGCTCTTTTTCGCTCTGGTACTGAACTGGCCAATCTTTTTGCATTTCTATACGGTGCTCAGCGCCCTGACCCATGTCAAAGCCGGATTTGCCATCTCGATCCCGCTGGTGTTGATCGCGGCGCTCAATGCCGTGTTTATTCCCTTCACGTTCCGGTTTGTGCTCAAGCCCTTTTTTACCGTGCTCATTCTGACTGGCTCCATCGTCAGCTACGCCATGCTCAAATACGGCGTCATCTTTGATGCTGGCATGATCCAGAACATAGTGGAGACCAACAGTGGTGAGGCGGGGGCCTATTTGAATGGCTCGGTTGCGCTCTGGTTTCTGCTGACCGGGCTGCTGCCTGTTCTGGTGCTCTGGTCGCTGCGGATCCGCTATCCGGCTCGCTGGTATCAGGGGTTGGCGTTGCGGGTTGGTGCACTGGCTATCTCTCTGCTGTTTATCGGGGGAGTGGCGTCACTTTACTATCAGGATTACGCCTCGGTCGGGCGCAACAACAAGTCGCTGGCCAAAGAGATTGTGCCGGCCAACTATGTGCACGGCCTCTACAAATATGGGCGGGATGTGCTGTTTGCCACGCCGATCCCCTACCAGCATCTGGGGACAGATGCCAGGGTGGTGGCACGGGGAAGCAAGCCGACTCTGATGTTCCTGGTGGTGGGGGAGACGGCGCGCAGCCAGAACTACTCCCTTAACGGGTATGGCAAGGCAACCAACAGCTTCACGGCCAAAGAGCAGGGGGTGGTGTCGTTCAGGGATGTGCGCTCCTGCGGTACGGCTACTGCTGTTTCGGTGCCCTGCATGTTCTCCAACCTCACGCGCCGTGGCTACGATGACCAGCTTGCCAGCTCCCGTGACGGCCTGCTCGATGTGCTGCAACATGCCGGAGTCTCGGTGCTGTGGAAAGAGAACGATGGCGGCTGCAAAGGGGTGTGTCGCAATGTGCCGACCATCGAGATCCTTCCCAAATCCTATCCTGCGCTCTGTCAGGGGGAGTCCTGCTATGACGAGGTGCTGCTGGAGGGGCTGGATCAGCAGATTGCCGGCATGAAGGGCAACAAGTTGGTGGCTTTTCACCTGATGGGCAGCCATGGTCCGACCTATTTCCGTCGTTATCCTGCCAGCGAGCGCGCCTTTATGCCGGACTGCCCGCGTAGCGACATTGAAAACTGCAGCAACGAAGAGCTGGTCAACACCTATGACAACACCATCCGCTACACCGACAAGGTGGTGGGACTGCTGATAGACAAGCTCAAGTCGCTGGAGAGCCAGTATGATGTTGGCCTGGTCTATCTCTCCGATCACGGCGAATCCCTCGGGGCCATGGGGCTCTATCTACACGGCACGCCATACAAGTTTGCTCCCGATGATCAGACCCGGGTGCCTCTGCTGACCTGGTTCTCGCCTCAGTTACAGGCTGATCGCCAGCTTGATATGGGTTGCCTGGCGGCGGAGGCGAGCAGCCAGCGCTTCTCCCATGACAACCTCTTTCACTCCATGCTGGGGATCATGGATGTGCAGACCCGTGTTTACGACAACAAGCTGGATCTGTTCAAGCCATGTCGGGCGGGCTAAACCGCCAGCAAGCACACAATAGAAAACGGCAGCCACTGG
>NZ_JRJY01000070.1:84694-85744 GCF_000801015.1 Aeromonas sp. ZOR0001
TCTCGCAAGATCAGAGCCTTACTTCTGCTCCATGATGATCTGCAGCAGATCTCCCTCCAGCAGGGCGCGCTTGACCAGCGCAAAGCCGCCATAGGTCGGCTGGTTCTGGAAGCGGGCTTTCACGATGGGCAGGCCACGGTGGAAGCTCGGCAGGGATTGATGCTCGACGCAGCGACGGATGGCCGGGAAGAGGATCTCTTCAGCGGCGGTGATTTCGCCGGCGATCAGCACCTTCTGCGGGTTGAACAGGTTGACCGTAATCGCCACCGCTCGTCCCAGATGCTCACCCACGTTCTCGATCACGCTGCGGGCCAGTTCATCGCCCGCCAGCGCCGCCTTGCACACCTCCTGAATGGTGATGTGCTTCTCTTGCAGTGCGCTCTGGTGACCGCGGCTGATGAGCTCCTTCACCTTGTCGATGATCGCTTCGTTGGAGGCGATGGTCTCGAGGCAGCCGAAGTTGCCGCAGTGGCAGCGTTTGCCTAGTGGCTCGACCTGGATGTGGCCGATCTCGCCGACGTTGCGGTTCTGGCCGAGGAACACCTGACCCTTGGTGATGATCCCGGAGCCCGTCCCCTGGTGGACGCTCACCAGAATGGAGTCCATGCAGTCGCGGGACTCACCGAAGAAGTGTTCGGCCAGTGCCAGCGAGCGGGTGTCGTTGCCCACGTAGCAGGGGAGGTTGAAGTGGTTCTCAAGCAGCTTCGCCAGCCCCAGATTGCGGATCTGGTACTTGGGGGTGTAGATGACCATGCCGGATTCCGGGTTGACCAGACCCGGCATGGTCAGCGCGATGCTGATGAGGTTGCGACAACGTTCGCGGTTGGCATCGATAAAGGCGCCAATCTCTCGCAGCAGCATGTCGACCACGGGTTGCTGGTCGATCTCGGTCACCTGAATGACGTGCTGGTCGAGCTCCTTGCCATCGAGGTCATAGAGACTCAGTTGCAGGTAGCCGCGGCCCAGCTTGGCAGAGACAAACTGAAAGCGATGTTTGATGGTGGTCAGGGAGATGGCACGCCGCCCGCCGGTTGAGGCTTGCGGAGAGGT